>NZ_JFXG01000010.1:0-150294 GCF_000588015.1 Acinetobacter sp. 1294243 | reverse complement strand
TAAAAGTGGCATTGTGGCATTTAACAATGCTTTCCACGGCCGTACCTTATTTACCGTTTCGGCGGGTGGTCAACCTAAATATTCACAAGACTTTGCACCTCTTCCAAATGGTATCAACCATGTTGCCTTTAATGATTTAGAAGCTGCAAAAGCGGTCATTAATGAACAAACTTGTGCCGTGATTGTTGAGCCAATCCAAGGTGAAGGCGGTGTTATTCCTGCTGACATCGAATTTTTAAAAGGCTTAAGAGCACTGTGTGATGAGTTCGGTGCCTTACTTATTTTTGATGAAGTGCAAACTGGTGTTGGCCGTACAGGTGCACTTTATGCCTACATGAACTCTGGTGTTATTCCAGATGTATTAACGACTGCCAAAGCATTAGGTGGTGGTTTCCCAGTCGGTGCAATGCTAACAACCGATAAGTTTGCTCCGCATTTTTCAGTGGGTACACATGGTACGACTTATGGTGGTAACCCGTTAGCAAGTGCGGTTGCTGGTGCAGTATTTGAGTTTATTAATACGCTTGAAGTACTGAATGGCGTTAAAGAGCGCCATGACTACTATAAAAATGCTTTAAATAAATTAAATGAAAAATATGAAATCTTTGAAACGATTCGTGGTGAAGGTTTACTGATTGGTTGTGCCTTAAAAGACAAATTTGCAGGTAAAGCAAAAGACATCAATAACCTTGCGGGTGAAGAAGGTTTATTGAGTTTGATTGCTGGTCCGAATGTTGTACGTTTTACACCATCTTTAATTATTCCATTTGCCGATATTGATGAAGGTCTAAAACGCTTTGAACGTGCGCTTGCTCGCTTTGTTGAAATTCAAAAGGATGAACAAGCAGCATGATGATTATTCGTTACATCGAACCTAAAGATGTTAATGACCTTTACCTGTTGGCAAAAAAAGCGGGTTTTGGTTTGACATCTTTGCAGCCCAATATGGAAAAACTTGCTGCTCGTATTGAGAGGGCGTGTAAGACAGTCGCAGGCGAACTCCCAAAGGCAGATCAGGTTTACCTATTTGTTTTAGAAGATACTGAACTCAACAAAGTTGTCGGTGTTTGCGGTATTGAAGTCGCACTTGGTTTAAAAGAGCCTTGGTATAACTTCCATGTAGGAACACAAGTTCATGCTTCTGAACCATTAAGTGTTTATAACGCTTTACCGACTTTGTATTTGAGTAACGACCATACTAACTGTAGTGAGCTTTGTACGTTATTTTTAGATCCTGACTATCGCTTAAATAAAAATGGCAAGTTTCTATCTAAAGTCCGTTTCTTATTTCTCTCAGCATTCCGTCAATATTTTGAAGAAACCATTGTTGCCGAAATGCGTGGATATTCTGACGCCAATGGACAATCACCATTTTGGAATGCGGTAGGCCACAAGTTTTTTAATATTGAATTTACCAAAGCCGATTATTTGAGTGGAATCGGGCAAAAGGCTTTTATTGCTGAGCTGATGCCAAGACATCCACTCTATGTCAATATGTTGCCGGACGATGCTAAAGCTGCGATTGGCATTGTTCACCCAAATACTCGACCAGCCTACAACCTCTTGCTTGAAGAGGGACTACGCTACAAAGGTTATGTCGATATTTTTGATGGTGGCGCAACGCTGCAAGCAGATATCGAAAATTTACGGGCAATTAAAGAAAGTCAGTCTGTAACGGTCCAAATTGAACAACGTGAAAATATCGCTGTAGGGGATGAAGCTTACATTGTGGCTAATGATGACTATGAAAATTATCGCGCCATTCTTGTGTATAGCAAACCGCACCAAAACATATTGCAGTTAACGAAAGAACAAGCAAAACAATTGAATGTTGAAAATGGCTCTTTAGTTCGAGTGCTAAGTCTTCAAGTTAAACAAGTTTCGAGTCCAGAAGTGGTCAATAAACTCAAAGCCACTGAATATTTGCGAATGGCTGTTAATTAAGCGGAAATTACTATACATTTCACCAAATTTAAGAAGGAATAATATATTATCGCTAGCGCAAGATGGGTATATGGATAAATACAATCTTGCTCGCTGAGCTAGGATTAATTAGCCTGTTTTTCTATATAAAGAGTAAGTAAATAAAATATTTAATTAATCTATATATTTTAAATGTTTATTGAAATTATATTTTGGAAATCAGGCTAATATAATAATGAAGGAAAGGAATGATGAATAATTTTTATTGTTATAGGTGATGGCTTTTAAAAAGGAATTTATAAGGTCTTAAGTGATTTAATAATATTTTAGAATGGTTTAATGGACTAAATTAATAATCATATAATTTGTTTATTATTAAAGCATTTACGACGGTTGCTATAAATTGGAGTAAATATTACATGAGTAAGAATAACGGAAAGCAGTTCCTGGAAGGAGATCTTCTTGGTAGTCAACATATGACTGAGCAAGAAGAAGAGAAATTGCAGCGCTCATTGACAAATCGTCATATTCAAATGATCGCAATCGGTGGTGCAATTGGTACTGGATTATTTATGGGTTCCGGGAAAACATTAAGTGTTTCGGGTACTTCAATTGTTTTAACCTATTTAATTATTGGTTTCTTCTTTTTCTTCGTGATGCGGGCAATGGGTGAATTGTTGCTTGCGAACACGAATTTTAAAACATTCGCCGATTTTGCAACAGCTTATCTCGGTCCATGGGCGGGGGTTTTCCTTGGTTGGTCCTACTGGTGTAACTGGATTATTACTGCGATTGCCGACGTAATTGTGATCGGAGGGTACATGCAGTTTTGGTATCCTGATTTACCCGTCTGGATTCCAGCATTTACATCATTAGCGATCTTGACCATACTCAATTTTGTGGCCGTTCGATTGTTTGGTGAACTCGAGTTTTGGTTCTCACTCATCAAAATTACTGCAATTATTCTGTTTATTCTGGCTGGTATTTATTTAATTGGTACCGGATTTACTTCTCCAAATGGGGTTAAGGCCTCAATGAGCCATTTGTTTGAAACAGAGTCGATGTTTCCTTATGGTGTAACCGGTTTCTTGGCAGGCTTTCAAATTGCCATCTTTGCATTTGTGGGTATTGAGCTTGTCGGTACAACTGCTGCTGAAACTAAAGATCCGCATAAATCACTTCCGAAAGCAATTAACTCTATACCTTTACGCATTTTATTGTTCTATGTGGGCGCGTTGGTTTGTATTATTGCGGTCACATCTTGGGCAAAAGTTTCACCAGAAAAAAGCCCATTTGTAGAAATGTTTACTTTGGTCGGGTTACCAATTGCGGCAGGTTTAATCAACTTTGTTGTTGCGACTTCAGCTTTATCTTCTGCAAATAGTGGGATCTTTGCGACTAGCCGTATGTTATACGGTTTAGCTTTAGACAACGACGCACCTAAAAGCTTTAGTAAACTCTCAAAAAGAAAAGTTCCAATTAGAGGACTCGTATTTTCAATGGCGTGTGTAACGGTTGGAACATCTATTTTATTTATTGTTCCAAATGTCATGACAGCATTTACGATTATCTCAGCGCTGACTTCAATTTTATGTATTTTTACGTTTATGTTGATTGTGCTTTCTTATATTTATTATCGTAAGAAAAGTCCTGAGCTACATATCCAGTCAAAATATAAAATGCCGGGTGGGTTATTTATGGCTTTGGTGACCATGTTGTTTTTTGTGTTTTCTATCGTAATTTTGGCTTTAGACCATGATACTTTAATTGCACTTGAGTGTTCACCAATCTGGTTTATTGGTTTATTTATTGCCTATAAATATAAAAAGAAAAAGATGTTGCAGCTTGATATCTTGAAAGCTCAAAAGGTTGATTATATTTAATCTAGAAGATGAAATGCTTTTAAAGCTAGGCGTGTGTCTAGCTTTTTTTATGCTCTTAAATATTGAGATATATATTGTGTTTATGTAAAATAATGTGATTATACGTACAATTCTGTATATGAGATGTTAACTAAGAACTTTATCACTTCTTCTATTATTCTTTTTGCGGGTTTCCACCAATATGTCTATGCCATCGAAGACGTTTCTTTGCCCAGTCAGGTGCTTCAAGATCAACGTTTAAAAGAGCTTAACCAGCAATTACAAGACCAAATTGCTCAGCAAACTCCTTACCAAAACACCAAGCCATTACAGGATTTTAAGCATTTAGTTGTTAAAGAAAGCCCATGCGTAGTGGTTAAAAAAATTAGTTTTATCCCTTTAAATGATCAGTCTGAGTCTGAACTACAGCAATTTAACTTTGTGGTTAAAGCTATAAAAAAACACCCACAGAATGTTTTGGGTAAATGTATTGGAACCCAAAGTTTACATAACATCGTGAACTATGCCCAAAATGAACTTTTAAAAAAGGGTTTTATTACCAGTCAAATTGTCGTGAGTCCGCAAGACTTAAATCAGGGGAATTTAAACCTGAGTGTGCAAATCGGACGCTTGAATAAGATTGTTATACAAGAAGGGAAAATCTCATCATTACAGCTTAAGACTGGGTTGCCATTTAAAACGGGCGATATTGTGAATCTAAAAAGGCTCGATCAGGGGCTGGAAAATCTAAAGCGTGTCTACGCAGTAGATATGCAAATTACTCCTGCAAGTGTTCAAGATAAAGAATTAACGGGCTATAGCGATTTAATACTCAAACTTCAACCCCTACAAAAAGTTAATTTCAATTTAAGTGTAGATGACTCGGGTAATCAGGACACTGGTACCTATATGGGGAATATTGGGCTAGGTATCAATAACCCGTTTCATTTAAATGATATTTTATCGTTAAACGTGAGTCACTCATTAGATGACTTTCATGAAGACTTAAACCGAAGTTATTTCATTAGTTATCAGTTGCCTGTTGGTTATTATGATTTAGGTCTTAGCTATAATGACTATCAATACAAGCAAACAGTCTTAGGGGGGAATGGTCCACTGCTTTACCATGGTAACAGCCAACAAACCAACCTGAATTTATCTCGTGTGATTAGCCGTAGCGGGCAGCATAAAACCAGCGTGTATGGAAAGCTTTATCATAAAGAAAGCCAAAGTTTTATTGACGATATTGAAATTAATGTTTTACACCGAAGAACCTCAGGCTGGAATTTAGGAGTTCAACACCGTCAATATTTAGGAAATGCGGTATTAGACGGCAGCATCGATTACCGTCGTGGGATGGGGGTAGGTGCCCGAACTGCACCAGAAGAAAATATTACCAATATTGAAGGAAAACATCTTCCTGTTGAAGGTTACTCCCGTGCTCCACTTTGGAGTGCAGATCTGCGTTATACCACACCATTCCTTTTGCTTGAAAAACCAGCTCAATATCGCCTTAACTGGCGTGGACAATATGCACCGAAAATTTTAGTACCGAATGACCGCTTTTATATTGGTGGTCGCTATAGCGTGCGTGGCTTCGATGGTGAACTCATGCTTTCCGGAGATAACGGGCAGTCTCTACAGCAAGAAATCAGCTTGAATGCACCAATTCCAAATACCCAGTTTTATATGGCAATTGATCAGGGCTGGGTAAATGGCCGTAATAGCATACCGGGTCAGCGTTATTTACTCGGAAGTGTTTTAGGGTTACGCACCTATCAAAATAGTTTTTATCTGGATGCCTTTACAGGTCGGGGGCTGATTGCACCTGACAGCATAAAAAAAGACTGGGTTACCGGTTTTAGTATCAACCTTTCTTATTAATTTACTTTAGAAAAGACTTTATTCATGAACAAGAATAGTTATCGCATTATTTATAGCAAAGCACGTCAAATGTTTGTGGCTGTGGCTGAAAATGTAAGAAGCCAAACCAAGACATCAGGTCAAAGTGAAGCAAGTACCCAGAACAATATTGATAACACTGAATCTCAGGCATTTCATCAACTCTGGCAAGTGAAAGCACTGGTTGCCAGTATAAGTCTGTGGATGCCTTTAGCACCTGTCTATGCGGGTATTGTAGCGGACAGTGCTGCAAATGCTGCGAATAGAGCAGTGATTGGTGCTGGTAAGAACTCGGCAGGGACAGTTGTTCCGGTAGTCAATATTCAAACTCCAAAAAATGGGATATCCCATAATATTTATAAACAGTTTGATGTACTGGCTGAAGGTGCTGTCCTGAATAACAGTCGTCAGGGTGCTACGACAAAAACAGTAGGAAACGTTGCAGCCAACCCATTTTTAGCCACAGGCGAAGCGCGAGTTATTTTAAATGAAGTAAATTCATCAGCCGCTTCACGTTTTGAAGGGAACTTGGAAGTTGCCGGGCAAATGGCAGATGTGATTATTGCCAACCCGTCTGGTATTAGCATTAAAGGTGGTGGCTTTATTAATGCCAACAAGGCAATTTTTACCACAGGTAAACCTCAGTTAAATGCTGATGGCAGTATCAAGCAGTTTACGATTGACCAAGGAAAAATTACGGTTTCAGCAAACCCTAATTCTAAATTTGGTTTGGGGGGGAATAATAACGATGCAAACTATGTGGATCTCTATGCCCGTGCACTAGAACTTAGTGCTGAACTACGTGCCAAAAATGATATTCAGGTGATTGCCGGGGCAAATAATGTCAGTGCAGATTTACAGGATGTTACTGCTAAAACAGGTACTGGAACAGCACCGACATTGGCGGTAGATGTTAAAGCATTAGGTGGGATGTATGCCAATAATATTTATTTGATGGGAACTGAAAAAGGTTTGGGCGTGACTAACGCAGGGACCATTCAGGCAGTCAATAATCTGGTGATTACCAGTGCCGGAAAAATTGAGCACAGCGGCACATTCAGTTCGACCAGTAAAACCCAAGGTTTAGTGAACATACAAACAACGGGTACGGGTGCAGTTGCCGATATCAACTCATCAGGCAGTATTAATAGTAATAGCATGTTAAATATCGATTCAGGCAATAACCTGAATGTAAATGCTAAAGAAATTATTATTAATAACGGCAGCCTAGCATCTTCACCTCTAATCGTTAATACCAAAGGTAATATCAATCTGGCAGCAGATACCCGCATTATGGATGATTCACAAGGAGGGGATGTCTATATTGATGCAGCAAATATCAATCTTGCAGCGGGATCGGAACTCAAAAGTAACCGTGGTACAGCAACCATACAAGTACAAAAAGACTTGGTCGCAGCCAAAGGCGCAAAACTGATTGCTGCCAAAGATTTAAATGTTTTAAGTAACGGTAAGTTATCACTTACAGAGAACCATATACAGGCATCATTAGGTTCAATCAACCTACAAGCAAATTCGGCTAATACCCAAAACCTGATTGATCTTCAAGGTGGGACGATCTATGCGGGTAAAGATCTCAACCTGTATAGTTCAGGAGATCTAAATCTAAAGAATCTTGGTTTTTCACTTGAAAACGCTGCAACCAGAGTTAAAAACATTAAAGCCTACAGTGGACGTGATCTGGTCTGGAATAATGCTGACAAGGCACTTCCGCTTATTACAGGTCTGGTTCAGCTGGATGCAGCCAATAATTTAACTGTTACAGCAAAAGAAATTTCCAATAAAGACAGTATTCAACTACATGCCAATCAAATAGCACTCAATAGTGCACTGACTTCACAAAAAAATATTGATGTGAGTTCTGAAATTGCTGACCTTGTTTTAAGTCAGGCACTCAAGGCTCAAGGTGATATTAATCTAACCGCACTTGCTGGTGGAGTTACTGCAAATAGCTTAAAGGCCACATCTTCGGCTGGAAAGATTTCTATACTCGCGAATAAAAATATAAATTTAAACTCGACCCAGACAAGCAAGGCGATGCCTTCAGCTGATAAAGATGAATTAACAACTGATCAGACGGTTATTAGTGGTTTAAAAGGGGTAACACTTGGCTCAATTGGTGATGGCACCGTTAACTTACAGTCAGTACAAGTTAATGCGAATCAGGGTGATATATTAGTTTCGAGTAATAATGGAATAAATTTAAAAGCTAATAATGATGTAGTTGTTACTGCAAATAAGGGCCAAGTTAAAACGGTAAATAATGTTCTAAAGGGGCAAACTGTTTCGATAGAAAATGGTAAATCCGATATTAAAATCCAAAATACAGATCTAGGCTCTACGGTTGGTAAACTTGCGGTCAATAGTAGAGCAGGTATGAGTACAATTATCGATAGCGTATTAACGTCAAAAGGTAATACTGAACTCTATGCAAAAGATTTACTGACTTTACAGGGTGTGAATGCTACATCAGACCAGCATCTGGCGGTAAGCTCTGGCCGTACGGTTTATAGCAATGCTGAGTATACGCCAGCGACCAAATGGATTGCGGATAAAGTCACTAACTTAACATCTAAGGGTGTTACCTCTGTAACGGCTACAGGAAACCAAGTATTACAAAATACAAATTTAACAGGTGGAGCTGTTCTATTAGAGGCGGGGGGGTTTATTTTTTGTCAGACTGGATTGAACTTAAATGCGGTCGGAAGTGACTTACTCAAGAATGATACAAAGTTAAATAGTTTAAATGGTGACCTAACAATTCAAACCAATTCTAACTTAACGATTGATCCAAAAGTTTATAGTCTAAAGGCGGTAGGTGATATTGAACTTGTTTCTAAAACTGGCACTTTAACTTTAAAAGGCTATGGGGGAACAACAGGGAATGGATCAGAACAAGTTGTTAAGTTGGATACAGCAAATGGTGGTATTAATTTAGAGGGTGCTAAAGTTGATATTCAAGGTTCACAGTTAACTGCACAAAAAGATATTAAGATCGTTTCAAGTAAAGATGATGTGCTGATTGATGGGATGAAGAACAGTTTTATAAATAGAAAAAAACAGGAGAAACTTAACGAAGCTAATAATTTAAAAAAAAATATATCGGATAGTTTAGCTCTACTAAAGTCACAGCAATTTTTTACTGATTATGATAATATGGTTACAGCATATGAAGATTATACTTCTAGTAATTATGATTATAGTTTGTATATGAAACATTATAATCTTTATAATGATTTTATTTCTAAATATCCAGTTAGACCAAACCCAAGACTTCTTATATTCGGATCAGATAAACCATTATTCCATAGTATTTTTTCTGAACCGCAAAGAATGACTCGTTTTGATGCATTGTATTCATTTGAACCAAAATATGATGAAAATTATTTAAGGAGCTTACAGGCTGAAGTTGATTTCTATAATACGGGAATAAATGGCTCAGAACATGCTGAAGCTAAGTTAAATTCAAAATCAGGAAACATTAATATTACTTCTGTTAAAGGTTTATCTATTAGTGGTGGAAATATTTCTGCTCAAACGGGACAGGTAAATTTAGAAGCAAGTGGTGTTTTAGCCGAACAATATAAATCTACAATTAATAATGGAGCTAATCAGCCACCAAAATCATTAAATGCAAGTATTATTATTGATGGTCATACAGATTTTTATGAAAAAGGTACTGAAAGTGAAGGAAATTATAGTTTCCGAACACTAGTCAGTCCTACCATTATTAATGGTGACAAAGGGGTTAACATAAGAACAGTAGGAAAAACTAAAGATGATAACTTGGTTTTACAAGCTACTGGTATTACTTCAAAAAATGGTGACGTAAAAGTAGAATCAAATAAAAGTATTTTATTTGATGCAGCTATTGAGCAAAGCTATGACCTGACCACTACGACTGAAAAGAAAAAATCATGGGGTGGTTTAAAGAAAAAGTATATTACGACTGTTTCTGAAAATAATGACACAAATGCAGCTTCAGTTGATATTTCTGCAAAGAATATTTCTATTGAAACGAAGAAACTAGATACGTCAGTGAATGTTAAAACTCCAGATAATAATATTGATATTTATTCTGGACGTTTTACTGCCGAGGGTGGAACAATTTCGATTAAATCGGGGGGAAATCTTAACTTTTACACTGTGGAAGAATCTTCTAGCAGTACAGTAGATGTTACAAAGAAAACCTCATATTCTAAACTTATCTCACTTTTAGGTTCATCAAAAACTACTACTAATACAACACGAACTCAGATTAGTGAATTACCTGCAAATTTAAAAGCAGATTATATTAATACGCAAGCGGTTGATAAGACGAAACTTGTGGGAACAGAGTTTGATTATTTAAAAAATGCAACGATTGAAACTGGAGGAACACTTGAGTTAATAGCAGCAAAGACATCTATTACAGAGCTCTTAAAAAAAGAAAAAAGCTCATTAGCTTGGCAGTCAATGCAAGATAAAGGTTCTATTACTGAAACCGCTCAATTACCAAGTTTTAACGGTCCAGTTTTACCTACCTTTAAAGCTACTGGTGGTTTGAGTGTGCAAGTTCCAATTAGTGAAAAAGATGCTAATAAGGTAGAGCTACGTGATGCGATTCTTGATTTAGCTAAGCAACCGGGAAATGAATATTTAAAAGAGTTTGTTAATCGAAAAGATGTAGATTGGCAAAAAGTTTTATTAACTCAAAAAGATTGGGACTATAAACAGCAAGGTCTTACAGCTGCAGGTGCTGCAATTATTGTGATTATTATAACGATTGTAACTATGGGCACAGGAACGGCTGCAGCTGCTGCTGGCGGAACAGCAGCAAGTGGAACTACTGTTGGTTTGGGCGCAAGTATGATTGGTTCAGCAGGCGTTACAACAGCAACAGTTGGAGGTGTAACCACAATTACAGGTGTTTCTACACTTGGTGCTATGGCAAATGCTGCTATTACAAGTTTAGCAACTCAAGCAGGCGTTAGTTTAATTAATAATGGTGGAGATATTGGTAAGACGCTTAAAGATTTAGGAAGTAAAGATTCAATTAAGAGTTTAGCAACATCTGTTGTTACAGCAGGAGTTTTAAGTAAAATTGCATCAATTGATCAGATGAAAGCTTTGCAGGAAACTACTAAGTCTGGAGAATTCTTTACAAATTTATCAGGTAGAGTGGGACAAGCTTTAGTTAATTCTACTGTTAGTGCTAGTGTTGATACGGCAGTTAATGGAGGTAGTCTAAGTGAAAAATTAAGTGCAAGTCTTGTGGCAGGATTGAGTGTAGCATTACAAGGGTCTTTAGCTGGAGAAATTGGTGAAAATCTTGATCTTGGTAGTAAAGAACTTTCTGACCAAATTTTGCATAAACTAGCTCATGCTGCAGCTGGTTGTATTGCTAGTTCATTACAAGAAAAATGCGAAGCTGGAGCGATTGGGGCGGTAGTTGGGGAAATGGTTGCTGGATCGTTTGATATGGAACCTGAAAATGACGGAGATTATAGTCAAGCTCAGCTAAATAAAGTTAAAAATGTTGGCCAATTGATTTCGGGTGTAGTTGCTGCTTCAGCAGGATATGATGTAACTGTTGCTTCGCAATCCGCATCAACTGCTATAGAAAACAATTGGGGTAAAGTACTTTCATCTACTGGTAAAGCTGCCTATAAGATTTTTAAAAAAGCTACTGAATTACAAAAAGCTGGCAAGAACTTAAATGATACCAATGTTTGGAAGGATATTTTAAAAGATACTGCTACAGGTGAATATCAAGATATGTTGAATTCTTTTAAAACAGCATTTAGTGCTGGTTCAACTCCTCTTGAAAGAACTTGGGCATTAATTGATCTTGCAACTGGAATTGATAAAAAAGATGTCAAGATTGTTCAGGATCTTCTTAAAGATAGGAATACTATTGCGAAGCGTTTACCAAATATTAAAAACGGTCAATTTTTTGATGATAAAAAAATAGAGGAACTTGCAAATCGGGGGGATGTTAAAAAAATTCATCAAATAGATGTGGGAGCAAAAGGTGGCTGGGCTAAGCAAGCCAATGGGAAGCTTGAAGCAAATTCAGCTTATTTGTTACCTAATGGTGCTGCATACGTTACCGATAATAGCGGGAATGTTAAAGAGGTTACTGCCAATTTAAGAAATATTTTAATGGATCGAAATAATTATCAACAAAGTATTGCTGGTAAAAGTGGTATTTCTGGAGATCAAGGAGGGCATTTAATAGCTGCATCTCTTGGTGGTTCAGGGGATCGTATTAATTTAGTTCCTATGGCCAAAACATTAAATAACGGTAGTTGGAAAGCTATGGAAAGTGAGTTAGCAAATGCGGTTAAACTAGGCAAGGATGTAAATATGAAAGTTGCAGTAGGTTATCCCACTGGCAGTAGTAGACCTAATAAATTTATAGTAACTGCTACTATTAATGGAAAATCCACTAATTATCAATTTTCACAGTAATAGGGATTAAATGAATGTACAAATTATTAAGTTCCGATATAGAATTATTTAAAAAGCAATCTTTAATTTTTGTTAAAAATAGGCCATGGGATTCAATTGTTACAAAAATTGGCATGTTTATTCACTCTTCTAAGTTTGAGCAATTTATTGTTTTTGATGGAAATATAGATGAAACAGGGGATATATATGCAGATGGAGAAGATCCCTTTAATAGTGTTTCTAGTAGTTTGTGTGATAGGGCTATTGAAATTCAGAAAGAGAATTATATAAGAAAAAAAGAAATAATTTGGGGTATTACTTTTACTTTGCATTTTGATGGAGAAATAAAAGTTGAGTATAATCCAAGAATACCCGAATGGTATGAGGGTAATCCTACGATTGACCTTGAAGAAAAAATTAAAAAAGAAACCCTAACAGATAGTAATAATCAGTCGAATATATATCAAGATGGTGTCAAAAGCTTAAATATTCAATCTATTTATCTAGTATGTCGTAAAGAGTTAGAGCTAAAGACTTTAAAAGCATCAAATGATTGGGGTATGAATATTGTAGATGAGTGGGATATTGATCTTGTTATAGGGGGCATAACATTTAATATTGGTGATCGACAAGAGTTTTTTGAAATTAATGTGATAGGAACTTATGATGAGAGAAACCAAACATTTATGTGGGCATGGGAACATCCTTCTATTCCACAGGATCTGCAAGAAGTGGCTTTAATTGTTAAAAAGTACGGAGAACAATATGAAATTGCTGAGTTACAACAACAATTAGTTTATTGTAGTGAAGAAGAAGCATGGAACTTTACTGCTTTAGCAGCACATTTGGCAAAAGCTGATGGAGCATATCGAGGTAAAGTGAATGGTAATTGGATTTATATTGTTTTTAAAAATGACAGTCAATAAACTTTGATGATTAGTTGTAGACAATTATTTATTTAAATATAGATATTTTATTAGTATTAAAAAAAGCTTGGTAATCCAAGCTTTTTTTAATTATGTACCATTTTATTGACTACTGTAATAGGAACAGTATAGCTATTACTCATACTAGGTTTTGGTACTAAAAATTCTGAATTGGTCTATAAGTAATTGGGATATAACTCTATTGCATTAATCAATTCTATAATTAACCAAAAAGCTTCATTACGAGGCTTTTTTATAATACTTATTTAATATTCGGATCACCCTTTTTCAAGAAAAAGCGAATCGCTAATTTTTGTAGGAATGTTCCATAAGGAGGGTGGAAAAGCTGAGTCGGGAAAAACCGATGACGTATAAATACAGTTTTTGCATGTGAAAGTTCACGGAAACCTTCCTCACCATGATATGACCCCATACCTGAGTTGCCGATACCCCCAAAAGGAGCGTCATGGTTAACTACATGCCAGCCCCAATCATTGATGGTCACACCACCCGAATGAGTTTCACGTAAAATTCGGTCGCGTTCTACTGAGCTATGGGTAAAACAATAAAGTGCTAAAGGTCGTTCGTCCGATTTCACATAGGTAATTGCGTCATCTAAAGAGTCATAAGCCACCACAGGTAAAATAGGGCCAAAGAGTTCTTCTTTCATAATGCGCATGTCGGGAGTGCAATTCAGTACAATCTGTACAGGCATTCTGCGACCTTGTTGGTCAAAGCTGTAAGTATTGCAAGGAATAATACGGGCACCTTTTTCTTGTGCATCGGTCAAGATATCTTGAATACGTTTTAAATGGCGGTCATTTACAATCGATGTGTAATTTTCATTGTCTGTGATGTTTTGACCAAACATTTTTATAAAGCTGGATTTCGCAGCTTCAACAAATTCATCAATACTTTCTTTTGGAACCAACGCATAGTCAGGTGCTACACAGATTTGACCACTATTAGTTGCTTTGCCATGGGTAATACGTTTTGCCGCATCGGCAAGTGGGTAATTACGGCTTACAATTGCTGGTGATTTACCGCCTAACTCAAGTGTAACAGGTGTTAAATTTTCAGCTGCTGCTCGCATGACGACCTTGCCAATGGTCGGGGAACCAGTGAAGATAATGTGGTTAAATGGCAAAGAGGTAAATCTTGCTGGGTCTGTAATTTCTTCACCAAACACGGCTACTTCATCTTCGTTAAAGACTTCTGCCAGCATGCGTCGAAGCATTGCATTAGTATTCGGGGTAATTTCAGGCAGCTTAATCATGACTCGGTTGCCTGCAGCTAATGCGGCAACGAGTGGGCCAAGTGCTAAATAAACGGGGAAGTTCCAAGGTACAATCACACCAACCACGCCTTTAGGTTGGTATTGCACACTTAAACGGTTTGATAAAAATAAAAGCTCGATACGGCGTTTACTTGGACGCATCCAGCGGCGTAAATGATGAATCGCATGATCAGCCTCTAACACAGAACCAAGCAAATCTAGTAGTTTAGATTCATCTACCGATCTAGAACTAAAATCGGAATTAATCGCAGCAGCTAAAGCATCTTGATAACGGATAATTTGTTTTTTAAGTTGATGCAGTTTTGTGCGGCGTGCTTCAAGACTTGGATAGGGGTCTGCCTCAAAATTGGCATGTTGTTTGGAAAAAATAAGTTCCATATGTTCAGTGGCAGAGCCGCTATATTCTTTTAAAGTGGAGCTTTCCATTATTGTTCCTTCCATACTTTTGCTTATCATACTTTATGCTTGAAGTGTCGTATGGTCGATGTTAAATTGAGACAACAAGAGGTAGTTTAGTGCCATTATGCACGTCACTCTAGGGATGGTGTGATTTAAATGCCTAAAAATCTTTATAAAAATGCGAATAGTGTTATCGAAGGAAATTATGATAATACACTCTTAGGTGCCAATACATATTTGCTGGGTTTAACCAGTTTATTTGATGAAGTGGGGTCGCAAGGCCATTCAATATCCGATGTTTTATCTGGCACAAATATTTCGCCAGATGCTATGAATCAATCCTCTTTATATATTTCCCAAGTCCAAAAAATTCAGCTATTTCAAAATATTCAAAAACTATCTCACGATCCTTTAATTGGACTACGCGCAGGACAAAAGCAGCGGTTGTCAGATTTTGGGGTGTATGGCTACGCACTATATTCTTCGCGTAATTTTAGACAAGCGGTAGAGCTTGGTATTCGACACATTAAGCTTGCAGGGCCTATTTTAAAGAAGTCATTTTATATTCGAGATGATGTTGCCGTTTTTGAAGGGCAGGACATTATTGCACTTGGTAAGCTTTTACCTTTAGTGTGCGAGTTTTGGTTTAGCTCTATGCAAACTTTAATTGAACGAGTGCTTGAAGGACCATTTCAAGCGAAGAAGCTTTTATTACCATACCCAGCGCCTGACTATGCAGAAGAATATGAAAAAGTTTTTCATTGTCCCGTTCAGTTTAATGCTGGGGTGATGCAATGGCACTTTGATTTAAAGTGGCTCGATGTACCTTGCCCAAATGCCAACCCGATTACCGCTGATATGTGTAAATCGTTTTGTGAGCGGATGCTAGGTGCTGCTGAACTTGAGGAGCCTGAGTTGGTGAAAACAATCCGTCTAATATTATTGGATGGAACAGGGCTTTTTCCATCGGCTCAAGAAATGGCCGAACGCTTACATATGTCAAAGAGGACCTTACATCGACGCTTGGCAGGGTTTAATTTGACTTACCAAGAGTTGTTAGATGAGACTCGGCGCCGTCTTGCGGATGAATATTTGCGAGAAACAACTTTAACCGTAGATGAAATTGCCGAAAGAATTGGCTTTTCAGATACTTCTAATTTTAGAAAAGCCTATCGCCATTGGACAGGCATTTCACCAAATGAGTATCGAATACAGTACCTAAATTAGGTTAAAGTTTGTCTGTTATTTAAATCGAGAAAGTAGCTTTTTCTGCAAAAATGGATTACAGAGCAAAATCGCAAATAAAATAATAAATATGCCGATAATACTGAATAGATCCGGTAATTCATGCCAAAAAACAAATCCCCAAATTCCTGCAAAAATAATAGCAATGTAATTCATTGGGCCAATTTGTCCTGCCGGCGCTAAGCTGTAGGCATAAGACATAAACAGTTGACTAATATTAGCTAAAAGTCCTGCGGCAATGAGTAATGCTAATTCATGCCAAGTGAAAATACGCCAATGCCAAAACATCGGAATAGAGGAAATTAAACTACCAAAAATACAGAAGTAAAAAACGATACGTTCAGGTGGCTCTGTACTGGTTAAAGCTCTTACGGTGACAAAGGCCATTGCTGATAAAAAGCATGCACCCAAGCCAATAAAAGATAATGCGTTAAATAGACCTTGATCGGGTTTAGCGACAAATAAAACTCCAATGAGCCCAATCACAGCGGCAAAAATCATAGACTTGGTAATTTTTTCTTTTAAGAAAAGCCATGCAATCAGTGGAATAAAGATAGGAGATGAATAACTAAAAACCATGGCGTTCGATAGTTTTAAGTTCGCAATGGCATAGAAAAAACCATACATAGCGGCTAGCCCGACAATGCTTCGCCAAGTATGCATCCAGAGTTTATCGGTTTTAATAAAATCTAGCCCCTGTTTAAAGAGCATCGGAATAAAAATAAATAAACCTACTGCATTTCTAAAAAACACGACGGTCGCATTGTCCACCGTTTGTGAAGCAAAACGAATGCACACTCCCATAATGGAAAACAATAATGCCGACGTCATAAGACAAAGCAGTGCTTTTCCAAGTTGTGTAGAGGGGAGGTTTGAAGCAGTTTGATTTTGCATAGAGAAATACAGTTCTTAATTTTCGATGTTATTTTAGCAGCGCTGTTAAGTTTTAGTGAAATGTGTCGTAATTAATAGGGGAAATAAGAAAGATGAGGTGATATAACCTCATCTTCTAAACCTTATTAGGTCACTGGTGCAGGGTTAAATACAGCGAGTGAGTTATGAATACCCCAACGGTCCGACCACGTTTGCTGCTCACCACTAGCCACGCGTAAAATCATTTCAAAAAGTTCCCAGCCCACTCCTTCAATAGTTTTCTTCCCAATCGCAATATCGCCAGCACTGATATCAATTAGGTCATACCAACGGTTTGCAATATTGTTTCGGCTTGCCATTTTAATGACAGGTACGGCTGCCAACCCATAGGGGGTACCGCGGCCTGTGGTAAATACTTGAACGGTAATACCCGATGCCATTTGCTGCGTACCACAGATAAAGTCACTTGATGGCGTTGCCGCAAAAATTAATCCTTTTTTAGTTGGTCTTTGACCCGGTGCGAGAACTTCTACAATAGGTGAGCGGCCCGATTTGGCGATCGATCCCATCGCTTTTTCTACAATGTTATTCAGTCCACCTTTTTTATTGCCGGGTGTGGTATTGGCACTTCGGTCCACTTGGCCTGCTGCTAAGTAGTCATCGTACCATTTCATTTCTCGAATTAAATCTTTGGCAACTTGTTCATTTGCTGCACGTGGAGTAAGTAGGTGAATGCCATCGCGGACTTCTGTAACTTCCGAAAACATGACTGTACCGCCACATTGCACAATCAGGTCAGCTGCGAAACCAACGGCAGGGTTAGAGGTAACTCCCGAAAATGCATCACTCCCACCACATTGCATGCCTACAACTAAATGAGAAGCTGGGACTTCTTCTCGAGTACGTTGATTAAGCTTTTCAAGGTGTTGTTCCGCCACGGATAAAATATGGTTGACCATACTTTCAAAACCGTTGTGGCGTTCATCTTGCAATTGAATAATATCTTCGTTTGCTAGGGGAATATATTTGTTTTCTTTAGGAATGTTTAGAAGACGTTCGGGTTGCATTTTTTCACAGCCCAGACTCACAACCATAATTTCTCCACCAAAATTAGGGTTGAGTGCAAGATTATGAATTGTACGAATAGGAACAATTGCAGCGGGTGCATCGATTGCCACGCCACAACCATATAAATGATTTAATCCGACTACACCATCTACATTTGAATATTTAGGAAGTAAATCACGTTCAATAATTTTAACGACATAATCGACAATACCTTCAACACAGTTAACACTGGTTGTAATACCTAAAATATTCTTTGTGCCGACACTGCCATCTTTATTTTTATAACCTTTAAATGTATATCCGCTCAAGGTTGGAAGCTTTGGATCAGGACGAGTTGCTAACTCAAGATCATCTAGCTCAGGTGCCTTAGGCATTTGGGTAACGGCTTCATTTACCCATGAACCTGCGGATAAATCTTTATTTGCATAACCAATAATTTCCCCATAACGAACAATTGCTTCACCTTGCTTTAATGACTTTAATAAAACTTTATGTCCCTGCGGCACATGATCAACCAAGGTGAGTTGGTATTCTTCAATATGTGTAGAAGGTGGTAAACCGCCGTCATTCACTACAATGGCTACATTATCAAGAGGACTAATTCTTATGAGGAGAGGCTTCAGCATGATCATTCCTTGTATACATTTGAAGAGAGGTCATAACGCTTAAGTTAGTTAAGCGTTATGACTTAAAGTTTTAAGAGGTAGGTTTTAACTCGAAGCGCTGGATTTTGCCGACAATAGCGGTATAGCAAATCACTGCTGCAATCGCATGCACACCGACATAAGTCAATGCAAGGTTGAAAGAACCAGTACTTGCTAAGATATAGCCGATCACAATTGGGGTCACGATTCCTGCCGTATTACCAAACGCATTCATCATTCCTCCTGATAAGCCCACCATTTCTTTTGGTGCAACATCAGACATGACTGCCCAACCTAAAGAGCCGATGCCTTTCCCAAAGAAAGATAAGGACATAAAGAATACAATTGCTGCTTGAGAGTCGACGTAATTACACATAATGATTGAGGTTGAAACCAAGAATCCGACTACGATAGGTAGCTTTCTTGAAAAGCTTAAGCTGTAATTCATTCGAATTAACTTATCTGAAATCAAGCCACCTAAAATTCCACCTACAAAGCCGCAGAGTGCAGGTGCAACTGCTGCAAAACCAGCCTCTAAAATGCTGAGATGTCTTTCTTTGACAAGGTAAACAGGGAACCAAGTCAAGAAAAAATAGGTCAGTGTATTTACACAATATTGCCCAATAAAAATACCGAGCATCATACGTGAAGCAAGCAATTGTTTAACTTTACTCCAAGTAATTTTCTCTTTTTTACTATTTTGGCTATTTTCACCCATGTCGAGTAAAGCACCTTCTGAAGCAATATATTTTACTTCTTCGGGATTTACTGTTGGATGATTGGTTGGGCTATAAATGACCTTAAGCCAGATAAAGGAAAGAATGATTCCAAGACCACCCATGACCCAGAAAATAGACTGCCAGTGGACGGTTGCAACAAGCCAACCCATTAGGGGAGCAAAAAGTACGGTTGAGAAATAAGAGGATGAGTTAAAAATGGCAGCGGCAGTTCCACGTTCTTTGGTTGGAAACCATGCGGCAGCAATTTTACTGTTACCCGGAAAAGCAGGCGACTCAGACAAACCAACTAAAAATCTGAGTACAAAGAGTGAAGTAATGATGGTCGCAGTATCACCTAAAATGTCGGTAAAACCGATTAAAACCGTGAATAAAGACCATAAAAACAGACTCCAGAAATATACACGGCGAGCACCAAACTTATCGAGTAGCCAACCACCTGGAATTTGACCAATTACATAGGCCCATGCAAAGGCCGAGAAAATATAACCCATGGTGACTGAGTCGATTCCCAGCTCATGAGACATTGGCGTTGCAGCCATTGAAAGGGTTGCACGATCACCGTAATTAAAAGCCGTGACCAAAAAAATCATCGCAAGAATGTAGTAGCGAGTTTTTGTATGTTTGGCTCTTTGCTGAGTCACTACAGCAATATTTGTTTGCAGATTATCCATATACAAACTCTTTTTAATAATCGACCTATTTGCATATCCGTGAAATAGGTGACGTCATGTCAAATTCATCGATAGAATAGATGAGAAAACGGAATTTTGTATCTACTCTATAGTCCTAGTTCTAAAACCGCGTCTTTAGATGTATGACATCATATGATTAAAAATATTATTTTGGCAAGTAGGGTCGAAAAATAATTTTTATGCGGGTTTATATTGACAAGTTGTCTGATGTCTTATAAGTTTTGGTAATGAAAAAATAGTATCAGAATGCCAAGGAGTATTTTAATGGCGACCTCTACACCTATCGTTAAATCAATTCGAGTAATTCCTGTTGCTGGACATGACAGCATGCTGCTCAATTTGAGTGGTGCTCATGGACCTTATTTCACTCGTAACATACTTATTATCGAAGATAACTCTGGAAATATTGGTGTAGGTGAAATTCCGGGTGGAGAAAAAATTTTAGCGACATTAAATGATGCTAAAGCCTTGGTAGAAGGGCAGCCGATTGGCGAATATAAAAATCTACTTAAAAAAATTCAGCAAACTTTTGCTGATCGTGACAGTGGTGGTCGAGGCAATCAAACCTTTGATTTACGTACCACAATTCATGTTGTAACGGCTTATGAGTCAGCATTACTGGATTTGCTTGGCAAGCATTTAAATGTGAATGTCGCAAGCTTACTAGGTGAAGGCCAGCAACGTAGTGAAGTTGAAGTTTTAGGATATTTATTCTTTATCGGTGACCGAAAACAGACTTCATTAGACTATGCGACTACACCTAAGCATAACCATGACTGGTATAAAGTCCGTCATGAAAAAGCGTTAACACCCGAGGCAGTACAGCGTTTAGCAGAAGCATCTTATGACCGTTATGGTTTTAAAGACTTTAAGTTAAAAGGTGGTGTATTACAGGGCGAACAAGAAGCTGAAGCTGTTACAGCAATCGCGCGCCGTTTCCCGGATGCGCGTGTGACACTTGATCCAAACGGAGCATGGTTTTTAGATGAAGCAATTGCTTTAGGTAAACATTTAAAAGGTGTGCTGGCCTATGCGGAAGCCCCGTGTGGTGCAGAACAAGGTTATTCAAGCCGTGAAATTATGGCCGAGTTTAAACGTGCAACAGGCTTACCCACTGCGACCAATATGATTGCTACGGACTGGCGAGAAATGTCGCATAGTATTCAATTGCAAGCTGTTGATATTCCTTTGGCTGATCCACATTTTTGGACATTGGAAGGTTCGGTTCGAGTTTCACAGCTCTGCAATATGTATAACTTAACGTGGGGTTCGCATTCTAATAATCACTTTGATATTTCACTTGCCATGTTTACCCATGTTGCTGCCGCTGCGGTAGGTAAGGTAACGGCAATTGATACGCACTGGATTTGGCAAGAAGGTACAGATCAGCTCACTAAAGCACCGCTTGAAATTAAAGACGGTAAAATTCAGGTGCCAACAGCACCGGGACTTGGGGTTGAGCTGGACTGGGATAGAATTAATCAAGCCCATGAACTGTATAAATTAAAAGGTTTAGGGGCTCGTAATGATGCCGATGCGATGCAATTTTTAATACCAAATTGGTCATTTAATAATAAAAAGCCGTGTTTGGTTCGTTAATGTTTTACCGATATCTTTGAAAAATTCGCTTTTTGAGTTTTCTTAATGCTTTGCTGTCCATATGGGCAGCTTTTTTTATGTCTAACGATTAGTCCTAATATTGAGAGTTTTTAAAGATGTTTTATAAAACAATAGGTTAAATTATTTTAGATAATGAACTTTGATCTTTTTAAAAAATTTAATTTTTCAGAGGAAAAATATATTGATTAAAATAAAATTTATGATGTAAGATGTCTGACAACATAAACATGTATGGATATTTTCTAATGGATGCTCTTGAGTTAAAAAACATTGTTTCTGATGGCCTTCTTTCTTTTCCGGTTACTGACTTTGACCAAAATGGGGACTTTAACAAATCTTCTTATGCAAAACGTCTTGAATGGTTAGCGCCTTATGGTGCAAGTGCATTATTTGCTGCGGGTGGTACAGGCGAGTTTTTCTCGTTAACTGGAAGTGAATACTCTGACGTGATTAAAACAGCTGTCGATACTTGTAAAGGTAGTGTACCGATTATTGCTGGGGCAGGTGGTCCGACACGTCAGGCGATTGAACAGGCAAAAGAAGCAGAGCGCTTAGGTGCACACGGTATTTTGTTAATGCCGCATTACTTAACTGAAGCAAGCCAGGAAGGTTTGATCGAACATGTCAAACAAGTATGTAACTCAGTAGATTTTGGCGTAATTTTTTATAATCGTAGCGTTTCAAGATTAAATCTCGATTCAATCCAAAAATTAGCCGAGATGTGCCCGAACTTAATCGGATTTAAAGACAGCTCTGGTCAAATCGATATGATGACAGCAGTGACTCAGACTATGGGTGATCGTTTGTCATATTTAGGTGGTTTACCAACAGCAGAAGTTTTTGCAGCGCCATATAAAGCCTTAGGTTGTCCAGTTTATTCATCAGCTGTATTTAACTTTATTCCAAAGACTGCAATGGAGTTTTATAACGCGCTTCGCAGTAATGACTTTGAAACAACTAATCGTTTAATTAAAGATTTCTTCTTGCCATTGATAAAAATTCGCGATCGTAAATCTGGTTATGCTGTAAGCATGATTAAAGCAGGTGCCAAAATTGTTGGGCACGACGCAGGTCCTGTGCGTCCACCATTAAGTGATTTAACTCAAGCAGACTATGAAGATTTGGCTGCTCTCATTGTGACACTTGGTCCGCAATAATTCTAACTGTTTAGGTATTGGAGCTTTAAAATGAGTAAAAATAACGGTCGGCAGTTTATTAATGGCGAACGCGTTGCTGCAAATGCACCAGCTTTAGAAAGTATAGCTGCAAAAGACTATCAGCCAACAGGTTATGTATTTAGTCAGGCAACACTTGAAGAAGTAGATCAGGCTGCTCAAGCTGCGCATAACGCTTTTTTAGTTTATAGCCAAACGACTCAAGAACAACGTGCATCTTTTCTTGAAGAAATTGCTCGCCAAATTGAAGCATTGGGTGCGAACTTGCAAGAGGTTGCTTCACTTGAAACAGGTTTGCCACTTGCTCGTCTTCAAGGGGAGACAGGGCGGGTTACTGGCCAGCTAAGACTATTTGCTGAACTTTTACGCCGCGGCGATTTTTATGGTGCCCGTATTGATGTGGCATTGCCAGAACGTAAGCCTTTACCGCGTGTCGATCTACGTCAGTATAAAGTTGGGGTAGGGCCAGTTGCCGTGTTTGGCGCGAGTAATTTCCCACTTGCATTTTCAACTGCAGGCGGTGATACCGTAGCTGCTTTAGCAGCAGGGTGTCCGGTTGTCTTTAAAGCACACTCTGGCCATATGGCAACTGCTGAGCTTGTTGCAGAAGCCATTGAAAAAGCAATTGAAGTTTGCGATATGCCTAAAGGCACATTCAATATGATTTTTGGTGGCCGTATTGGCGCAAACTTGGTAGAACATCCACTGATTCAGGCAGCTGGTTTTACGGGTTCTCTTGAAGGCGGAATGGCACTTTATAACCTTGCGCAGAGCCGTCCTCAGCCAATTCCTTTCTTTGCTGAAATGTCGAGTGTGAACCCTGTGGTGGTTTTACCTGAAGCACTTCATTCACGTGGTGAACAAATTGCTCAGGATACGGTTGCCTCATTCAATATGGGATGTGGTCAGTTCTGTACAAAGCCAGGTCTAATTTTAGGTGTAAAAGGCCCCGAGTTTGATCGCTTTATTACGGCTTTAGTTGAAAGCACGCAAAAAGCTGTGCCTCAGGTTATGTTGAATGAAGGTACTTTAAAAAGCTATCGAACTGGTATTGATGCATTAATAAATGAAGCTGGTTTTGAAGTTATTGCGACAGGACAAGAGGCCGAGCTAGTTTCTCAAGCAAAAGCACATCTGTTTAAAGCGGACCAATCTGTTTTATTGTCAGGCAATCCGAAGCTTCAACATGAAGTTTTCGGGCCAATGTCGATTGTGATTGCAGTCGAAGATGAAGCCACTCTGTTGAAGGGGATTGAAGCTTTAGGTGGACAGCTTACAGCAACCATTATTGGTGATGAAAACGAGTTGTCTAAGGCAGGCGAGCTTCTTGATTTGTTAACCCGTAAAGCTGGCCGTGTATTGTTTAATGGTTTCCCAACAGGGGTTGAAGTGTCTGATGCGATGGTGCATGGGGGGCCTTTCCCTGCAACAAGTGATGCACGCGGAACTTCGGTAGGTACGGGAGCAATTGAGCGCTTCTTGCGTCCGGTATGTTTCCAAAATACGCCACAAGTTTTATTACCCGATGTATTAAAAGATAGTAATCCACTACAGATTACTCGTCTGGTCAATGGACAGTTAACTCAGGCTCAAATTTAAAAGTTGTGCAGCTCAATTAAAGCTATTGGGCTGCATATTTTTTAACTTATTCAACGTATTATTAAATATCATCAGAAGCATAAGTTGCTTACTTTTTAAATATGTGTGAGGGTTTGATAAGAGAGATAAAATATTTTGATTTTAATAACTTAGAGGTATAAAAACCGAATATGACTATCGTCTAAGTTTATAGTAAAATGAATTTTCTAATTTTTTCAACATTTCATGAGTTCTTCAAATTATGTCTAGTGCAATTAAACCTAGATCAACAAAAAAACTAAGCCAGATTATTGTAGAACAACTGATCGAAAAAATTCAGTCTGGAGACTTCCAAGTCGGAGAGAAAATTCCGACCGAACTTGAATTAATTGAAACTTTTGAAGTAAGCCGTTCTGTTATTCGCGAAGCAATTACTGAGTTGCGTTCATTAGGGTTTGTCGAGACTCGTCACGGGATTGGTACTTTTGTAAAAGAACAGACAGTTGAGCAAAATTTTTTGCTGTCTAATGCCAGTTTAGAAACCATTAACGATATTGTTTCTTTACTTGAGCTTAGGATTAGTCTTGAGTCGGAAGCTGTCTTTTTAGCATCTGAGCGCCGTAAGCAAATCCATATTGATAAAATGAAAGCTGCGCTTCAAGACTTTGAGCGTCATATTTCATCAGATGCCAATGATGGTACGGTAAAAGCTGACTATGATTTCCATATTGCCATTGCTGAAGCTTCTGAAAACCAATATTTCGTTGATTTTCTAAAGTATCTTGGCGAAAAAATTATTCCACGTGCACGTTTAAAATCTATTGAGCAAAGTCCTGAAAACCGCGAAGAATATTTAAAAGCGGTTCACCATGATCATGTCAATATTTATAACGCAATTGTCGATCAGGATGGTTTATTGGCCCGACAAATGATGCGAGCTCATTTGTCTAAAAGTATTAAAAAGTTTAAGCAGTGAGCTTGAGCTAAGATTGGGCAGAGTAAGATAAAAAGAGAGCTTAAGTAAGCTCTCTTTTTATCTTATTGGATGTTATTTACAGCTAAAGTTTTCAGCTTTTTCGCTATCACCTTGACCATTGTAACGGGCGATCAGTGGGTAAGGGCAAAGTGGACGGGTGCGGTCTGGCGCCCAGTCTTGTGGAAGCTCAGTATTGATTTGACCACTTGGGTTACCTGCGCCGCGTGCGGTTGCAATGATTTTGTCAGGTGCTTGTCCATATTCCACCCAGTTAACTAAAGCAGTCAATGCATCAAACTGGTCGGTCGCAATACCATCACGGGTATGGTTCATACCCGGAACTCTAAAGAAACGCGCAAATTCAGGCGCTGTACCTTTCGCATCATTTTTATAGTGTTGTAGCAGTTGATCGTACCAATTTTGGGTGTCATCTACAGAGAAAACGCCATCTGCTGTGCCTTGTACCACAATCATTTTTCCACCGTGATTACGGAGTTTATCTAGATTAAGTTCATCAGGTGGCATCATGAAAGACATCGAACTTTCAGTATAAACATCATTGGTTGCCGAGAGTTTTGGATAGTCGGTATCGAAGTTAAAATTAAAGGCAAATTGTCTAGAATTTTGAGTCACAGTTGGGTCTGGTGGAACCTGAAAAAGAATTCCAACTGCAACGGGGTCACGTGCTGTTCCCACAGAAGATTCAAATTTCCAGCTTGCCCAGTTACTACCGACTAAACCGGGGTCGAAAGGTTGGGTTGCATAGAGGGCTTGTCCAGCAGAGTTTACAGGACCACGGTAAATGTTGGCTAATACATCAATTTGTTCGGTGCTTAAACAAGTCCCATCTCTTGTGCTTGAGCAAACGGGTACATGCTTATGAATATCAAAAGCTGTACGGCAAGCTTCGACATCTTGAACCAGCCCATCTGCAACACCGTCTAAGGCATCGCATCGATCTAAAATAGCTTTTGCTAATACTTTGCGCTCTGGAAGAGTTAGAGCAGTACTTAGGTCATTTTCATCTGTTGCGACACGACGAAGCTGTTGTGCTGTGTAGAGTTGAGCCGCGGCTGCACGAGGTAAGTGAAAACCCGGTGTGCTTGCCAAAATTCCATCATATTGATCGCCCAAACGGGTTGCGGCAATCATGGCATGACGTCCGCCGTTCGATGTGCCGCCTGCATAGGAGCGGTCTGGCAATTTACCATATGCGGCTTTAATTAGGTTTTTTGCCATAGGCGTGAGTTTGGTAATCGCACCGTAGCCGTAGTTAATTCTGGCTTGAGGGTCTAAACCGAACATTGGATTTTGTGAGGCATTATGTCCAGCATCGGAAGAAATGACCGCAAAACCATCATGCAGGGCATTGGTCAGCGGGCCACCACTGCCGACCTGACCTGTTGCAGGGACTAAATTACCATCGGTTCCGCCATTGCCTTGATAGAGGAAACGACCATTCCAGTCTATTGGTAAGCGCATTTCAAAACCAATTTGATAAGTTTGTCCATCGATCGGGCTTACACGTTGGTCCATATAACCTTTGATCAAACAATGAGCGCCAATCGGTTTGTTGGCGACAGTCAAGGTGCCTGCTTCTTGAAGGGTAGCTGAGCTAATGACTGTATTGTTGTATTGAAATCCGAATAAGTCCGTACAGCTTCCTGTCATTTTTACGCCCACAGCAGGAGACAACTGCGGTGGTTTGGTTGTTGAGGGAATCGTTGTGTCATCATTATCACTTCCACAGCCTGCCAAAGAACCAAGCATGGCAAGCACTAAAGCGGAGTGGGTTAAAATTCGTTTATTTTTGGTGTAATTCATTTATTCATATCCTTATTGAATGCATGGTTGTAATTAATCTGAAACCAGAAAATTAGCTGTGCTCCGTGCAATCATTTTGTTGTTTTGCCAAGCTTCACTTTCGAGATTTAGTACAGTTTTACCTTGTTTAATGAATCGGCATTTTGTAATGACTTCACCTACAGCACAGGGCTTTAAAAAATCCATTGTTAAGTTGATGGTGGTAGCGGGTTTATGGTTATTGGCGAGATATGCAAAAAGTCCCATCACGTCGTCAAGCATGGCGCAGATCATGCCGCCTTCAACGGTGCCGCGTGGATTGGTAAAGCTTTCTAGGGCTGTGTAGTGGATATTAAGTTCAGTGTTTTGATCATTCCAATGAATATTATGTCCGCCCAAATGGTGATGGATGGGCGGTAAGTGTTCTAAAGTTTTTTGATCCATAATGAGGGCTCCATCCTTTTTGTAGGTGTTATAAAAATTATTATTTCAAGGTGTAGGCATCATAAATAACAGCTTTACCCAAACGCATTGCACTACCTACCGCAACGGTCTGGTTAAGCCATGAATATTTAGGTGAGCTGGTTTCAAACTGCATGGTAATTTTGAAATAGTAATTTTTCGGGTCGACATCTTTGCCTTGGGCAAGCTGTTTTAGTGTTTCTGCCGAGCCATGTCGGTAACCTTTGGTTTGAAGGTAAATAAGCGCACCATCATTGGTTTCTAATAGATATCGCGTATCAATAATGGCTAGCCCTTTACTGTCGACAATTTGCCAATCTGCGCCATTATTTAAAATGCGGCCCTTAAGTGATTTCCCTTCAAATGTCCCACCTGTAATGGGAATAATTCGGCGTTTACCTGCGTCACTGGTTGTGCCTAATTCCCAAACAGGCGCATTTAAATCAACACTGAATTTTGCTAAAGGTTCAAGCTGAATAGGTGGCGGGCTATATTGTGTTTCGGCATGAGTCAGGCTAATGAGACAAATTCCGCAGAGTAGCGTTACAACTTTCTTCATGATGAATTTCCCGAAATAAAAAGAGGTTCTATGTGTGACAGAACCTCTCCTTTTGAATTATTTAAATTTCCATGTGTAGTCAATGTTGATACGGGTTTCATTTACAGGTTTGATGTTGGCTGTAGAGAGCATGTTGTTGTCATAAATGGCGTAGCGCGCACGTAGCCCTAGATTTTTTACCCAGCCACTTTGAACGGTGTAGCCTAAATCAAAGTCGGTTTCGCGTTCTTTTAAATTGGTGCCACCTAAGTTAGGTGCATAAATATTGTGGCCTGTGGTGTAACGAGTCATGAAACGTAAACCCGGCACATAATCTTTAAAGTCATATTCATAGCGGAAGCTATAGGCTTTTTCTCTTGGGTTTAAAAACTCACCCGGCCATGTGTCAATGAGAAGCCCAGTTTCACCTCCAGTCAAATACGGAAAGGCGGTGTCGCCGTGATGCTGGAAAGTTCCAAAAATAAATTTATGGTTTTGATGTTTGAGTTCGAAATGCGCATGATAGAGGTCATTATCGACTAAGCCTGCTTTTGCTTGCCCGTCATCTCGGCTGCGGTAGTAACGTAATTGTGAGCTAAAGTTAGTGGTGTCATTAATTTTGTGTTGATGTAAAGCACCGACCATGGTTTGGTTATAAAGATCATCAACATCCATGTAGAAAGCGGTGAGTTTGAGTGCAGGATTAAACTGATAGTTTCCACCTAAATAATAGAGTCCATCCGTTTCAGCACTTTTAAAGCGTCCATTTACGCCTGAAATTTTAATTTTTTCATAGTTGGTCGAATCACGATGATTCACTTTATCGAGGTAGGCCGCTTGTAAGTCGAAGTCTTTAATATCTTTACTGGTGAGTGAAATTCCTCGATAGGTTTGAGGAAGTAAACGAGCAGGTGAAGCCACTAAAACTGGGTTCATCGGCATTAGCGTACCAATGCGTAGTTCAGTCTGACTCATTTTGGCTTTTGCTGTGACCCCAATTTCGCCATAAGAGTCAGCAGGTTCATTGGTACGCGTGTCTCTAGGTAAGTTTCCTGTACCGCCATGCTCTGCGTCGGCATCGAGTTTAAACCCCGCCGTCGCAAGTACATCCAGCCCAAAACCGACAGTCCCTTCGGTATAACCTGAATTGGCTTTAAGAATAAACCCTTGTGTCCAGTCCTTAGCAGCAGGGTAAGCAGATTGCTCTTGATAGTCGCGGTCAAAATAGAAATTTCGCGTGGTGAGTTCTACTGAGCTGTTGTCAATAAAATTGCCAGCCCACACTGAACCAGAGAGCATAAGGGTAGAGTACATCCATAATTTCGACATAGCATTTCTTCCTGAAATAACATTTTTTTGTTTTAAACAAGGCATAGTTGTTGTGTCTGCCTTGTTTGGTTTTAAATCGAATTATTTTCCGAGCAGTTCTCGGGCCACGATTTCTTTCATAATTTCATTGGTTCCCCCATAAATTTTTTGTACCCGCGCATCGACAAAAAAGCGTGAAATCGGGTATTCCTGCATGTAACCGTAGCCACCAAAAAGCTGAAGTAATTGATCAATCACTTCACATTGGACATCGGTAATAAAGCACTTCAGTGCGGCAACTTGAGTGACGCTTAACTGGTGTTGTTGATACAGCGCTGCACATTGGTCTACAAAAGCTTGAGCGGCTTTGGCTTTGATTTGAGCGTTTGCGAGTACAAAGCGCGTGTTTTGCATTTGGCTTAAAGGTTGTCCGAAAGCTTTACGTTCTAGTACATAGTCTTTGGTGATTTCGATGGCGCCTAAAATTGACCCCAAAGCCATCATGGAAATACTCAAACGTTCACGAGGTAACTCTTGCATTAAATAAGCAAAGCCTTGTCCTTCTTCACCCAAACGCTGAGTTGCAGGCACACAAACATCATCAAAAAATAGTTCGGCTGTATCTTGGGCATGCAGCCCGATTTTTTGTAAAGAGCGACCTTTTTTAACGCCGTCTAAAGCAGCATCAACTAATAATATTGAAATGCCTTTTGCTTTAGCTTGAGGGTCAGTTTTTGCAACCAGAACAATCAGGTCGGCATGCAAACCATTTGAAATAAACGTTTTTGAACCATTCACGCGGTAGTGGTCATTTTCTAAAATGGCTTGAGTGCGTATAGCCTGTAAGTCTGAACCAGCATTGGCCTCTGTCATAGCAATTGCAGTGACGACTTCACCTGTCACCATTTTCGGTAGCCAATAATGTTTTTGCTCTTCGGAACCGATATTTTGTAGATAAGGAGAAACCAGCTCACTTTGCCCACCAATGGCAACTGCCAAAGATGCAAAGCCCGCTTGAGCAGTTTCTTGAACCAGCATGAGCGAGTAATGAACTGGAGCGCCATAACCGCCATATTCCTCAGGCACATCAACACACAAAAAACCATTTTCCCCAAGACGAAGCCATAGATCACGTGGGATAAGACCATCGTGTTCCCATTGTTCGTAGTAGGGAGCAACCTGTTCTTTTAAGAACCTGCGATAGCTATCCCGAAATAGTTCAAATTCTGTATCGTGTGGCATGTTGAACCTTTTTTGGCAAAAGTGAGGCTAAGGCCCAAACCGAAGTTTGAGCTTCCTTTTTTATTTCAATTGCTTATTGTTTTAAGGTGGGCACCCGAATAATCAGCGGGTTATCAGTCTGCTTTTGATAAAGCTCATCAATTAAAGCGGCACGACGTTTCGTAATACTGCTTTGATTGAGGTTGCCTTTATCGGTCACTTCGCCGGCATCGAGTTGAGGTGGCTCGGTCATTAAATAAAGCATGGAGACTGTATTTGAACTGCCAGTCGCATCTTTATTAAAGGTCGTTAAAAATTGGCGGAACCATTGTTGGACTTTAGGATGCTGTAATATCTCTGTTGCAGAATGTTCACCCAGCTTAAGACCTGCATATTGAGCACAAGCATCTAGTTTTGGAAAAATCAAAAAGCCAACCGCATTTAGGTTTGAACCTGTAATGCAGACATCTTGAATCAGTAAATTACCTTGAATCAGCACTTTGTTGCGTAATGTGCCCACATTCACAAAAGTACCCGTATTGAGTTTAAAGTCTTCGGCAATTCGTCCGTCGTACATTAGGCCTTTAGTTGGATCATTGACATCGACTAAACGAACAGCATCGCCCGTATGGAAAAAGCCTTCATCATCAAACACAGTGCTTTGCTGGTCTGCCTTTAAACGCCAATAGCCTTTCATGACATGTTTGCCACGAACGCAAAACTCAAGTTTGTCACCACATGGCACTAGCTTAATTTCGCATCCCGGAGCAGGGTAACCAATAAAACCAGCCATTACGCGTGGGCCAGTTGTAAAAGCACAAGAGGGAGCAGTTTCGGTCATGCCCAATCCGCTCATAATGCGGATTTTTTCTCCGCAATGTTGCTGGGCAATATTATCGAGTCTGTTCCAGCCCGCTTCTGAAAGTGCAGCACCTGCAAAGAATAGAATTTTAACTTTGGCAAAAAAGCGATCTCTTAATTCTTCATCTTTTTCTAACGCTTCGGTGAGTTCTTCCCAACCTTTTGGCACATTTAAATAAACAGTTGGAGAAATTTCTTTGAGGTTACGAATGGTTTCGTCAAATTTTCCTGCAACGGGTTTGCCATCATCAATGTAAATCGTACCGCCGTTATAGAGTGCGATGCCGACATTATGACTGCCGCCAAATGTGTGGTGCCAAGATAGCCAGTCGAGTAGGACAGGCGGTGTTTCTTCAAACTCAGGGAAAGTTTGTAATAACATTTGCTGATTAACACACAACATTAAATGCGTGGTCGGCACAGCTTTAGGCAATTTGGTTGAACCTGACGTAAATAAGAATTTGGCAATCTGGTTTTCATCAAGGGTTTGGTAAAACTCTTGAACATTTGAAACTGGTGTATCTAATAGCGACTGAAAAGATGTGCAAATTTGATCGCCCACTATTCCTTTATTGGTCACCACTTCAATGTCAGGTGTAATACATGCTTGAATGGCTTTGGCAAAGGCTTGTCCATCGCTGGCATAGACCATACCAGGTGTGAGCACTTCAAACACATGTTTGAGTTTGCCAAAGTCTTGAGAAATCAGAGAGTAGGCAGGTGAAATAGCCGAAAAAGGCACACCTGCCAGCATAGCACCCATAGAGAGTGTTAAATGTTCGAGATCATTGCCACTTAAAATAACGAGTGGTCGTTCTTGGCTTAAATTACGGTTATGTAAGGCTTGAGCAATGTGCCATGCACGTTGTAAAACTTCTGCATAACTCAGTTTGACCCATTCGCCTTGAGCATTGCGTTTTGCTGCAAAAATATGGTCTGGTTTGGTTTGTGCAAAATGAATTAACCGATCTGTCAGTTTTTGTGGATACGGTTTTAATTGCTCTTTTGGGCTGATATAGAGCGTGTCATCTTTGTGGTGATAATGAATATCATGTTGCCCTAATTTTACGAACCGTTCGCGGTCTTGTGATTGAGTGGCATTCATTTGCATTTCTTTCACTCCATGGAAAGCGCATCACTGCGCTTTATTTTTTGCATCATGCAATTTTTATTTAATATGTTATTGTCCGCATTAGCCTGACTAAATCGGGTAATGACGTGATTGGGTTTGAATGGTAATCCAGCGTAGTTCGGTAAATTCGGCAACAGAGACTTTACTACCAAAACGACCGTAACCACTCGATTTTGTTCCGCCAAATGGCATTTGCGCTTCGTCATGTACGGTTGCGCCGTTAATATGACAAATACCCGAATCAATCTGTTGAGCGACTTCTAATGCCTGCGAAATATTTTGGCTAAACACTGCCGAAGAAAGACCGAACTCGCTGTCATTTGCCAGTGCTACGCCTTCTTCAATGCTTGAAAAGCGTTGAACTGTGCATACAGGTCCAAATGATTCTTCGCGGTAAAGCAGCATGTCAGGTTTAATATTGAGTACTAGCGTCGGTTGCATGGTGGTGTCTTCAATATGAATGCCTAAAGGTAAGTCAGCACCTTTGTTTTGAGCATCTTCCAGCAAATGCTGAATACGGTTTGCAGCACGTCGACTTTCTAAAACACCGAGTACATTGTCTTTTGAGGTTGGATTACCTGCCCGAATAGAACGGGTTTTCTCAATCAACTTTTCAATAAATTGATCGGCAATATTGTCTTGAACCAAAACACGTTCGGTCGACATACAAATTTGCCCCTGATTAAAGAATGCTCCAAAAGCAACTGCATTTACGGCTTCATTAATGTCAGCTTCATTTAAAACCACGACAGGCGCCTTACCACCCAATTCAAGTAAAACAGGTTTTAAAAATTTGGCAGCAGTCTCAGCAATAATTTTGCCGACCTTAGTTGAACCGGTAAAATTAATGCGTTTCACAGCTGGATGAGACACTAAGCGCTCCACGATTTGTGGTGCATCTTCGGCGGCATGCGTAATCACATTCACGACACCTTCACCCAGACCCGCTTCATGTAACACTTCACCAATTAAACGATGTGTTGCTGGGCAGGCTTCCGATGCTTTTAACACAACCGTGTTACCACAAGCCAAAGGCATAGCAAGCGCACGCGTTGCCAAGATGACAGGTGCATTCCAAGGTGCAATTCCTACAATCACACCGCAAGGAACTCGTACACCCATCGCAAGATTGCCTGGCACATCTGATGGAATCAGACTTCCGTCAATTTGTGTAGTCATGGCTGCTGCTTCACGTAACATGTTGGCAGCAAGGTGAACGTTAAACCCATACCATGTTGCAGTTGAACCTGTTTCTTGCATTCCAGTTTGAATGAATTGCTCGGTTTTTTGGTCCATTAAATCGGCTGCTTTTAATAAACGTAAGCGACGTTCGGTAGGCGAGAGTTTCGACCATACTTTAAAAGCTTGTTGTGCCGATTCGATTGCACGGTCAACATCTTCCAGTGTTGCAGCAGCAGCTTTACTGGCTACTGATCCATCAATTGGGCTAATACGCTCAAAAGTTGCCTGATTTGATGCATCAACAGATCGACCGTGAATAAGTAACTGTACATTTTGCATGGGTTGCGTCCTTACATTGCCATTAAAGTATCAAAAGTTAACCAGTACGTTTATAACTCTGTAAACCCGGTTTAATTGATTTTTCATCTAAGAATTGTTTCAAACCTTCTTGGCGGCCATTTTCTGTATCGCGGTGGATACATTGATCAAGTTTGGCATATAAGTAGTCTTCGTTTTGGTCCCATGTCAGTTCACGGCAACGCTTAAAGCCATTTTTTGCGGTACGAAGAACTACTGGATTTTTCTCAAGTAGGCAATTTGCAAGTTCAGTCACTTCTGCTTTTAATTGGGCAAGCGGTACGCTTTTATTCACAAGGCCCATGGTTTCAGCTTCTTTACCACTAAAGGTTTTACCCGTCATGATGTAGTACAAAGATGCACGGTGACCTACGGTATCTGCCATTGCTTTGCTTACAAGGTTACCCGGTGGGATCCCCCAGTTAATTTCAGATAAACCGAAAGTTGCTTCATCTGCTGCAATTGCTAGGTCACAAGCCACTAAAGGTGAGAAACCGCCTCCAAAGCACCAGCCGTTGACCATAGCAATGGTTGGTTTTGAATACATACGAAGAAGTTGCCACTGCCAGCGACAAGAGTCACGGCGAATACGTTCTTGGAAAATTTCAGGTTGAGTGTCGACTTCACGGAAATATTCCTTCAAATCCATACCCGCTGTCCAAGAGTCACCAGCACCCGTCAAAACTAAAACACGCGCATCTTGATCAAGCTCAAGAGTTTCGAGCACATCAATCATTTCACGATTGAGTGTTGGGCTCATGGCATTTTTCTTTTCTGGGCGGTTCAGGGTGACCCATGCAATTCCTTCTTCAACTTTAACATCTACTGTTTCCCAGCGGTTTTCATAACTCATCTTCATACTCCTTGAATGATTTTTAGCTGTTCTGGGATTTAATCTAATATCAGTTAAACTTACATTCAAGTCTTTTTTATAAAATTTCATAAATATTTTTTAATTCATTGTATTTTAAGTATTAATTATTATTTAAATTAATTTAATATAAAAATATGTTGATTTTTTAGTAAGTTTAACTGATATTTTTGGTGTGTTTAAACAATAATACACAAAGGGCTAAATGGAACGACTAGTCAATAAAGGACAACACAATGGAAAAAATATCAGGACAGCCTTCAAGGGCAAAAATCACGTTGCTACTGTGCTTTGCCATAGCAATTTTTGAAGGGTTTGATCTTCAATCAATGGGGGTAGCCGCTCCACGAATGCGGGCTGAGTTTATGTTAGACAATGCCCAGATGGCGTGGGCATTTAGTGCTGCAATTTTAGGGACGTTACCAGGTGCGATATTAGGCGGTCGGTTTGCCGATATCGTCGGGCGTAAGAAAATTCTGATTTTTAGTATCTTACTTTTTGGAATTATGTCTTTGCTAACAGCTTATGCAGCTAATTTAAGCCTGTTGCTACTCATTCGTTTTTGTACAGGTTTAGGAATGGGTGGGGCATTACCAATGATGATTACACTTGCCTCTGAAGCTGTACCTGACCAGCACAAAGGCACCGCAGTGAGCATTATGTATAGTGGCATTCCTTTTGGTGGATTACTCACTTCTGTCGTTGCTATGTCGTTGGCAGGCGATGCGGAGTGGCGTCATATTTTCTATATTGGTGGGATTGCGCCAATTTTACTCATTCCACTGATTATGCGCTTTTTACCTGAGTCAAATGATTACCTGCAACGAAAAGTTCAAGCGCAAAAAACGACACCATTCTTTGAAGTTCTATTTGCTAAAGAACGTCGTATGTCAACCATTCAGCTTTGGATAAGCTTTTTCTGTACGCTGGTGGTACTGTATTTCTTGTTGAACTGGTTGCCATTGCTGATGGGTGCACAAGGTCTATCAAAACTACAGGCAAACTATGTACAGATGGGCTACAACGTTGGCGGAATTTTAGGTTCAATCCTCATGGGCGTATTGCTTGATAAATTACGCATGAGCTTTGTGATTAAGCTGATTTATCTCGGCATTTTATTTTCGCTGTGCTGTTTAGCAATTTCTCCAACAGTGGCTTTACTTGCACTTTCGGCAGTGGGTTGTGGCTTATTCATTGTGGGTGGACAATCGGCGTTGTATGGTCTGGCAGCCATGTATTATCCAACCGAAATGCGTGGAACTGGAGTAGGTGCAGCAGTTGCAATTGGCCGTATTGGTTCGTTTGCAGGGCCTTTAATGGCTGGTTTTTTACTCTCGCTTGGACAAAGCTCGACCATCGTGATTGGTTCAAGCATTCCAGTGATTTTAATTGCAGCGATCTCTGCATTACTTCTTGTCAAAAAACCTAAACAGCCTGTACATTTAGTACAAAGCTCAGGTGCTCGCTAAGTTTTAATGAAAGTATGGGGTAGATGCTCATACTTTCACTACAGTTTTTCTTATGATGATTGAAAGGTTATGGTACGTTCGAATTTAGTTCCAAAAAAAGTAGAAGATGAGCCTAAGTTAAGTTACATGATTGCTCGTGTTGACCGAATTATTAGTAAACATTTAACAGAACATTTAAAAGAGCTTGAAATTACCTTACCGCAATTTACTGCACTTTCTGTTTTAGCTTCAAAAAGTAATTTATCCAATGCCAAGCTTGCTGAGCGCTCTTTTATAAAGCCGCAATCTGCCAACAAAATTTTGCAAGATTTACTGGTGAATGGCTGGATTGAGAAAAAACCTGACCCAACACATGGCCGCCGTATTTTAATTACACTGACCGAAAGCGGGGTTGAAAAGTTAAACAAATGCAATGAAGTGGTTTTAAAAGTCGAAGAAAAAATGCTTGAAGGTATTGATATTAACTTGGCTTATTTAATCCGTAATAACCTCGATATTATGGTCAATAATCTTAAAAATCTTTAATTGAATGTGGTTTGCGATTTAATTTATTAAACGTAGTACACATGCTTAAGCACTGATTCACACAGAAAATTTATTTCATTTTACAAATGAACTTGCTAGCATCGAAGTGACGTTTTTGGTGATGTGTGGCAGCGAATGTCTTCAGGACAACAAGTTTTACTTAAACTAAGAAAAATGATTATTTCAGGGGAACTTGAAGGCGGTGCCAGAATTGCCGAAATTCCGACTGCCGAGTTACTTGGTGTTTCAAGGCAGCCTGTTCGTATTGCCTTTCGGTTGCTCGAACAAGAAGGTCTCCTCATTAAAAACCCAACTCGTGGTTACACGGTTCGTGAAATTTCAGAACAACTGGTACATGACGCACTTGAAGTACGCGGCGTTCTGGAAGGTTTGGCTGCGAAAACTTTGGCAGAACAAGGCCTAAGCGAAGAACAAAAAAAGACGCTACAACATTGCATTCAAGAAACTGAAAAACTATTTAATGATAAAGACGAGTTTGGTGATGCTGAACTGGGACGTTATCACCATTTCAACGTCATTTTTCATGACACGATTATTGAAGGCGCGCAAAACGTCGCACTCATACAAGCCTTAGCGAAAAATAATCAGCTACCAATGGCATCTGCCCAAGCCATTACCTATGACCAGAACCAAGCTTTATCGGAATATCGCCGTTTGCACTATGCACATTTACAGCATTGTTCGATTTTTGATGCGTTGGTACATCGTCAGGCAGGGCGTGCTGAAACTTTAATGCGTGAGCACAGTAGTGTAGTGATTTTGGGTGAAACGCTAAGAAATGTTCTCAGCGCCTAAGGTGAAAGAAGTTCCTTTATTTTCGAATAAAGGAACTTGAGTATTAAAGCTCAATCACAAGATTTTTAGTTTTTGCACGAGAACAGCAGGGTGTAAATTGGTCGTTCAAAGCATGTTCCTCATCGGTCATAAATATATCCCGATGATCTGGCGTGCCTTCTACTACGCGGGTAATACACGTACCACAAATACCTTGTTCACACGAAACAGGAATATCAAAACCATTTGCAATTAATGCCTCAATAGCTGTCTGCTCTGGTAATACTTCAATTCGGCGGCCCGTACCTTTCACTTCAATCGTGAAAACTTCATCGTTGGACGTATCTACCTTTTGAGCAACAAAATGCTCTTGATGTAACTGTTCACTATGCCAACCTGCTTGTTCAGCCGAGCTCATGACAAACTGCATAAAACCTGTTGGCCCACATACATATAAGTGTTTATCAGGTGAAGCTTGGCCCAAAGCCTCTGCCATATTACATTCAGTGTCTGATTGATCTTGAATGTGAAAATGGACTTGGTCACCAAAGTGCTCGGTTAAGTTGCCATAGAAGGCAATCATTTCATGACTGCGAACGAAGTAGTGCAATTCAAAAGGAATATTGGCTGACTTAAGCCGATACGCCATCGACAAAATAGGGGTAATACCGATACCACCCGCAAATAAAACCGCCTGTTTGGTTTGAGGGTGAATCTCAAATAAATTACGTGGCTCACCAATTTTTAAATGATCGCCTTCACGATATTCATTGTGAATGCAACGTGAACCACCGCGTGAATTGGCATCATGTAAAACACCAATGACATAGCGATGTTTTTCACTGCAACAGTTTGAAAGTGAATATTGACGGGTTAGACCATTTTTCAGGTGCACATCAATATGCGCACCTGCTTCAAAACTCGGCAGCGCTGTACCATTTGCTGCAACCAATTCAAAAGCACGAATGGTTGGGGTAAGCTGGTGAATTTTTTGAATGATAACGTCCATGTTCATGCTCCTTTAAATAATCCGAATGTTTGGAAACTTCTGTGTGGACGTTTCAGGAGGTGTTTTATTTTCTTCGGCAAGCAGTCGCTCAATCACCTTACGGGACTGGACACCGCCTGCGTCGATGTTGAGCATGAGTAACTTGCGATGTGGATTGTTTAAAATATTTTGCTGCTGTTGCTCCAGCATTTCTAAATCTTCAGTAAAGATTTTGCCTTGGCCTTCACGAATTTGATCGGTGAGTTCAGCATTATCTGGCTGGAAATTACGCGCCATTCCCCAGAAATACCAGTGAGAGGTTTCAGTCTCTGGTGTAATAAAATCGACCACAATTGAGGAAACTTTTTTGTCTTTTGGTGCGTTATAACCACCATGTCCAGCATGTGCTACACCTACTTCAATGTGGACATTACTTGGCGCAAAGAAGTGACAACGTTGCCAACGGTCAACAGGTACATCATCTGCTAAGTGGTTACCACGAAGCGCCATTTGCCAAAATGGAGGTGCGATCACATTTTCCATATAGCGTTCGGTAATGACATGGTCGCCGTCAACTTTAGTCACAGGCAATGATTCATCAATCTCTTTTTGCCCAATACTGCTTGAGTGAACATAGGTCTCGTGGGTTAAATCCATCAGGTTGTCGACCATCAAGCGATAATCACACTGAATGTGAAATAGGCCTCCGCCATAGCTCCATTCAGGATGATCTGCCCATTCTAAAGTTGGCAGTTTTGCTTCATCTGCTAAAGCTTTCTCGCCTGGCCATATCCAAATAAAACCGAATTTTTCGACAACTGCATATGATTTATTGCAAGGGAAACCATTTACACGTTGAGCTGGCATTGAAACGGTCTTTCCGTCACACCCCATCACTAGTCCATGATAACCACACACGAGGTTGCCATCTTCGACATAGCCAAGTGAAAGTGGGGCGCCGCGATGGGGACAAAAATCTTCAACGGCTGCAACTTGGTTTTCTTTGCCACGATAAAAAACGATTTTTTCACCACAGATGGTGCGACCTAATGGTTTGTCTTGGATTTCTTCTGGGCGGCAGGCAACATACCAAGCATTTTTAATAAACATTGTGACGACTCCTTATCACTTATTGGATCCAATTTATAGTAAATAAAAATATTGGTCAATTGATAAGCAGTATTTTTTTTGAAAAATATTGATCTTTTGATTTGGTTGTTTTGTATATTTTTAATTGCTATTAAAGACTTTTGTGATTACTTTGAATTTTAGAGGCTAAATTTTTATTGATCTTAATTTGGATCCATAATGGCTGTGGTTATAGCCATTATGGGGGGCGTGAAAATTTAGAAATTAAAAGTGTAATGAAGCATCATGCGCTGTTCATCCAGACTTTTGCCGTGTTTGGTGTCGTAGTTAATATTTAAGAAAAGAAACTTAAGATTTTTAATCCAAGCATTTAGGTCGTATTGAATCAACACGTCACTTTCTTGCTCAAAATCATTTTGATTCATTGTTTGAAATGAATCGCCATAAATATATTTGTAGGTCACTTTTAGACCCTTGATATAGTCTTTAAAGTCATACGAAGCAACGAAATGATAAGATTTTTCATCTGCTTTGGTAAACGCGCCTAAGGTCCAGTTCACCATGTGCGGAATGGGCATATTGTCGAGTTTTGGAATACCATCTTTGCCAAAGTTTTCTTGATAGCCAATTCCAGTTGTAAAGTTTCCATGTTTAATGAAATGCATGGCCCCTACAGATGTATTGTCATATTCGCCAAGCTTTGATTTGCCGACATCATCGTGGCGAAACACACGTAATTTTGTGGTGTGCTGTTTTGTCCATTGATAATCAAAAGCAAAGTAACTTTGATTAATGAGATCTGTTAAGTAACCATTGTAAAATTTCTAATGATATCTAGGTGTTTTGCCGTCCCATTGAAAGAAATAGAGCCCGTCAGATTCATGTTTTGATATGGCGAGTTTGTGGTAGTCCTCCTCATTTTTTGGTGAATAACGGTTAATCAAACCCAGCTCGAAATTTTGTTGTGGTGTCTTATATTTTAATTCCAAGCCTTTATAATTCACTCGTAATTGATGTGTATCCACTTGTGGCGTAAGTGGTGAGTCGGGAGTGATTTCACCTACATTCATGCGAAAGTTTTGATATTCAACTCCAGCACCTAAGCCATATTTAACTTGGTCTTGTGCTTGTTTCTTGGTGTTAGGGTCAAATGGTATGACCATATCATTGGTGTGTTGGTCGTTACTTAGGCGATAAGCATATTGGATGCTTGGATTGAGGTGTAGTTGAACCTCATTCAGTTTGGTTGACCAGTCGCCACGATAAATTAAGCCTTGGCTAAAGCTATGAGTATCGGGGCTAGTACCATTTTCATATTGTCTGTCGAAGTTGAATGTTTTTAGTGTGAGTGTATTTTGAAAATTAACATCGACTGCACTATGAGCTAAACAGCAGGCAAGGGTCGTCCCTGAGAAGAAAATCCCATAAATAAAAATATGCTTCATTTTTAAATCCGTTTAAAAGCGTTTTACTGTTCTAAATCCGACATGGCTGGTGGCAAGGTCGAGTTCTTGTGGATGCCTCGCGGCAGCACGATAACGCGCGCAATAGTTGGTTGCGCATAAATAAGATCCACCTTTAATCGTATATTGCAAAATCTGTTCGTGACTTTGCCGATATTTCGATGGATCTCCCATATGATGGTCTCGTGGTCCTGTATAGGGTGTTTGCGTCCATTCCCATACATTGCCAATCAGGTCATACAAACCAAAGGGGTTTTTACTAAAACAACCCACAGGGGCAATATCCTTAAAACCATCTTCCTGAATGTTTTTATAAGGAAATTCTCCTTGCCAGAAATTGGCTACAATATGACCTTCGTGGGTCGGGCCAATATCGGAATTTTGTTGAAAACCTTTGGCTGCATATTCCCACTCAAGCTCAGTCGGTAAGTCATGACCTAGCCAGTTTGCATAAGCGTAGGCATCATTCCATGTCACCATACGGACAGGCTCATGAGGTGCGGGTTGTTTAGGGTTGTTTGGGCCCCATGGATGTTTCCAATTGGCCCCTTTTTCAAATTTCCACCATTGTAATTCTTCAACTGGATGATCTGGTTGTACAAACATAGCTGCGCCGCCTTGCTTCTCTGCTTCGGTGACATAACCCGTTTGTTTAACAAACTCTTGAAATTGAGCATTGGTGACTTCAGTTGCATCAATTAAAAAAGCGGGAACGGAAGTTGCCTGTAAATTTAATGGGCGTTCATCTTCATAACCTTGTGTGGTGCCTAAAACAATTTTTCCTTGCGGAAGCTTGACCATGCCTGCTTCTTTATTTTTAGGCCAACCCGAAGGAAGGCCCGAATAAGAATTACATTTAGCTTTGCTGCCTAAGTCGGGCAAGGTGGTCTGTTCTAGTTGAGGCGTGGTTTTTTGGCATGCACAAAGTAAGAGGAACGATGAAAGCATCATGATCTGTTTCATCTGGTTTTCTCTACTTTTTGTTATATTGCTCAAAATCCACAACACCATTTTCATCGGCATATCTTAAATATTTATCATTTAAGACTTTGACGATCTCAGGATGGGCTGCATAAACATTATGTTGCTCATTAAAATCTGTTTTTAAATTGTAGAGTTCCCAGCCATGGCTCTTAAATTTAGAAGGTGAGTTTTCAACAAGTTTCCATTCGTCAGTTTTAGCGTAGCGGCTGCCATGTAGTTCTTTAAAGTCATAATAATTAACAGGACGAATACGGGCAGTATTATCTTTAAACGCAGGGATCAGACTAAAACCAGATGGTTTAATTTTGGTGCTTGAAGTTGGATAAACCTGATTATTTTGAATACCTGCTAGCTCCATCACAGTGGGGAATATATCTCTGACTGTTGCAAAGTTATTGTTAATTCCATGTTGTTTAGAAATCTGAACAGGTGATTTAACAATAAATGGGACTCGTACTCCGCCTTCTGAAGCCGCTGACTTCCAGTGGGTAAATGGTGTGCTGCTCACTTCGGCCCAGCGTGGTCCCATGTAAACATATGAGCTGGCGTTACCTATATTTTCATAGCGATTGTCGGCATCACCCATTGGGAAATTATGATCACCACCTTCAGCGCCGTTATCTGACATAAACACTATCAAAGTGTTGTCATATAAATGATGCTTTTTAAGATATTGAATAACATCGCCTACGCGGTCGTCTAACTGAGTGACCATGCCAGAATAAACTTCCATTTTACGCGCTTCATATTTGCGCTCTTGTGGGGTGAGTTCATTCCAGCTTTTGGTGCCTAAAGCTTGGTTACCACGCTCGACTGGATATTCTGCATTTGCAGGAATTAATCCTAATTTCTTTTGACGTTCAAAGCGTTGTTTACGAATTGCATCGTAGCCTTGATCGTATTTACCTTTGTATAAGTCTCTATAATGAGCAGGGGCTTGTATTGGCCAGTGTGGAGCGGTATAGGCGAGGTAGGGAAAAAATGGTTTCTGCGCTTTATTTTTATCTAAGTACTCAAAAGCTTTTTGTGTAAAAAAGTCGGTTGAATAGTAGTTGTCAGGCAGTGTGACCTTTTGACCATTTTCCGTGTATTGGGTGTTGCGCGGATAGTTTTTAGGTTGCTCTTTAAAGTGTAAATCGAAACCATCGAGCAGGGCAAAAGATTGGTCAAAACCACGGGCTTTAGGATTTTGGTCGGGAGCATAGCCTAAATGCCATTTACCGACCATAAAGGTGTAATAATCTTTTGTCTTTAAAATTTCTGCGAGTGTATACGCATTTTGCGTTAGGTGTCCTGAATATCCATCAATTTTAAGGAGTGCACGTGGGCTATTGGCTCCAACCAATTTTTCTTGTCGTTTAGAAGTTTCATACATGGCACCTAAACCTACCAAGTGGTTATCTGCACCTGTCATAAGCTGTGCACGAGTAGGTGAACACATTGATGAAGCATGAAAATTGAAAAGCATTTTTCCTTGCTTTAACAGGCTGTCAATATGAGGTGTTTTAATCTCACTGCCATAGGCACTAATGTCTGAAAATCCAAGATCATCGGCCAAAATAATCATGATGTTGGGTAGTGGCTGATTTTTTGGAGATGCTGCTTGCGTTGTGTAAAACAATTGGCTGGCAAAAAAAAGTCCCAATGTAAGCTGGCTTACTCTTTTGAGTTTCATAACAACAATCCTTTGAAGTTTTATAAATGCATCTTGCATTTCATAGAAATGAACAGAGCTTTTTTGGCTAAAAAATGCTCTGGAATCGATCATAATAGATTTTTTATTGTGGATCCATAAAAATATTCAAACAATCTAATTTTATGTTTTTAATAATTTTATACTTATATAATTTATATGTTTATAGATGTTTTAATAATCAATTTATAATTTTAGTTGATTTTTTGGATCCAAATATTCAGTATAGAAAAAGAGCAGGATGCTCAAAAAACAAATATTCCTCTAGGTCATGATGGATACGGATATGCATAACCACCCAATCGCTCATATTAGCAATGTCGTGTATATCTCTTATCCACATTGGGAGATGCACAAATGGAAAGAGATGTTCTAAGTGAGATCAATCACAATAATATGAGCCGTTATCAATGGTTCATCATTTTGATTTGTATTTGTCTCAATATTATTGATGGCTTTGACGTGATGGTAATGGCTTTTACCGCGCCATCCGTGTCAGCAGAATGGTCACTTTCAGGCGCACAAATTGGCTTGTTGTTAAGTGCTGGCCTTTTTGGAATGGCTGCCGGTTCAATTTTTCTCGCGCCTTTAGCCGATAAAATCGGTCGCCGTTTACTCATCTTAGTTTGTCTTGTAATTGCAGGTCTTAGCATGCTGGGCTGTGCTTTTGTACAAAGCCACGGCATGTTAGCTGCACTTCGGTTTATTACCGGAATTGGGGTGGGGGGCATCCTTGCGAGTAGTAATGTATTGGCAAGTGAATATGCCAATGCTCGCTGGCGCAGTCTTGCTGTTAGTTTAATGTCTACTGGTTATGGAATTGGCGCGACACTTGGCGGGGTACTATCACTGGCATTGATTGAGCATTTAGGTTGGCGCTCAATCTTTTTAGCAGGTGGGGTTACTACCATTGCAATGCTGCTGATCAGCGCGTGGTTATTACCTGAATCTTTAGATTACTTATTCGCGAAACGACCAAAACAGGCACTAGAACGAATTAATGCAACTGTAAATCGTATGGGGCTAAACGAATTACCAGTTATGCCGCGTTATGAAAAAATCAGCACACAAAATGGCAGTGAGCTGGGCAAATTATTTGCTGGACAACTTGGATTTCAAACGCTTTGTTTGTGGTTTGCATTCTTTTTAGTGATGTTTGGCTTTTACTTTGTCATGAGCTGGACACCAAAAATTCTAATTTCAATGGGAATGTCACCAGAGCAAGGTGTAAGTACCGGTATTTTAATTAGTATTGGTGGGATTTTTGGGGCAGCCATTATTGGTTTATTGGCATCACGTATGAAAATCTTCTATGCCTTAAGCCTGTTTTTAGGACTAACCTCGGCATGTGTTTTCCTATTTGTCGCTGTCTCATCTCAAGTGAGCATTGCACTCATGGTGGGGTTATTACTTGGCACACTCATTAATGGCTGTGTGGCAGGGTTATATTCTATTTCTCCAACAATTTATGATGCTGAAATCCGTAGTCGCGGCGTGGGCTATGCAATTGGTTTTGGACGAATTGGGGCAATTTTATCGCCAACGGTTGCAGGCATCTTCCTGGATAAAGGTATAGCACCCGCAACGCTGTATGCCTATTACGGTGTGGTGTTTATTTTGGCTATTTTTCTGATTTTAAGTTTGGGTAGTGCTTTTTACCGAGGTAAGAAAGAGCAGAACTACTCGCTTAAAACAGCACCTTAATCCATTAAAAATTAAATAGTTGAGATAAAAAATGAAAAAGACACCAGTATGGGTGGGGGTATGCTTGTGCCCGTTATTTAGTCAAGTTGTGCATGCCGAATTTCTTGCAGACAGTAAAGCTGAGCTAACACTACGTAATTTTTACTTTGACCGAGACTATAAAAAGGACCCATATCCCTATACAGCATCCAGAGATTGGGCGCAGGGTTTAATTTTTAAAGGACAGTCTGGTTATACGGAAGGTGCGGTTGGGTTTGGTGTTGATGTACTGGCAATGGCAGGTTTTAACCTGATGGGAAGCCGTGCTGATGACTATGCGCGTAGTGGCTTATTACCAGTGAATACCGATAACTCGCGTGATGATTATTATGGAAAAATAGGCATTACAGGAAAGGCTAAATTTAGGAAAAATGAGCTTTTTGTGGGGGACTTAGTTCCACAATTACCGACCATTTTTTCATCGCCAGCGCGTTTGTTCCCACAGACTTATCGCGGTATCCGCTTTGTTTCAAATGAAATTCCAAATCTTCAACTCGAAGGGTTTTATGTCGACGAAGTACGGCAGCGCGATTCAATTCGTTATACCGATGTGGGAACAGACAATATCAACCATCGTTTTGACAAAGCGGCAACTACAGACTCGTTTTATACCTTAGGTGGAAGCTATCAGTCAAAGGATTACCGTTTGCGTGCTTATCATGCCGAACTCAAAGACATTTACCAGCAACAATTTTTAGGATTTAACGGCAAACAACCTTTAAATGATCAACTTAATTTTTTAAGCGACGTGCGTTTTTTTAATAGTGAAGAAACTGGAAGTAAAAAAATAGGAGAGGTTGATAACCGCCATATTAGTGGCTTATTTGGTTTGAACTATCAAAATCATACGGTTTCTTTGGGCTACATGCAGTCGTTTGGCTCGACTGGTCTGCCATTTTTGTCGGGAACTGAAAGTCCAGTCGTGCTTGATTTTATGAGCTCAGACTACTCGAATAAAGATGAAAAAGTCTATTCGATTCGTTATGAATATGACTTTAAAAATGCGCGGGTAGGTGATGTTTCATTAAACGGACTGCGTTTTATGACTCGCTATGCAAAAGGTGAAGACATTGATTTGTTGCAATATGGCGATCAGCGTTTTAAAGAAGAGTCGATGGAATTTGATTTAGGTTATAAAATTCCTGAAGGTAAGTTAAAAGGTTTGGGAGTGCGAGCTCGTTTTTCTCACTACCGCAACGATATGCCAACGAATATGACCTTTCACTCGACAAATGAAACGCGGTTAAATGTTGATTACACCTTTAAATTTTAACGTTCAATATTTAACTAAATTAAAGACGAGTTAAAACATTGTGAGCAGCAATGTTTTAACTTTAGTTATCAACTGCACAAAATCCCTCTATAATACCGCCAATCTTATTAAAGCCAATTGAGTCTCTCATTAAACACATGGCTTTAATCTCTCATTTTTTTAAGTCAATTTCTTCGCTGTGATTCGGCTTATTTTTCAATATTTAGAATTTTATGTGTCTGTGCTGACACATAAAAATATTTAGGTGCCAGCATGGAAATCAAGGTTAATTATCTCGACAATCTTCGACAGGAAGCTAAGTTCGATGACTTTACGGTAATTGCCGATCAACCAATTCGCTACAAGGGTGACGGTTCGGCACCGGGCCCATTTGACTATTTTTTAGCGTCGTCAGCATTGTGCGCTGCGTACTTTGTAAAAGTGTATTGTGCAGCTAGAGATATCCCAACCGATAATATTCGTTTATCGCAAAATAATATTGTTGACCCTGAAAACCGCTACAAACAAACCTTTAAAATTCAAATTGAATTCCCAGCCGATATTTCAGAGAAAGATCGCCAAGGGATTTTACGTTCGATTGACCGTTGTACTGTTAAAAAAGTGATTCAAACGGGTCCCGAATTTATTATTGAAGAAGTTGAAAGCATCGACGCAGATGCGCAAGCATTGTTATTGCCAAGCTTAACTTCAGAAAGTCATACCTATATTCAAGGTAAAGACTTACCGTTAGAAGAAACGATTGCTAATATGTCAGCTATTTTGGCAAATTTGGGTATGAAAATCGAAATTGCATCTTGGCGTAATATTGTTCCAAATGTATGGTCGTTACATATTCGTGATGCTCAGTCTCCGATGTGTTTTACCAATGGTAAAGGTGCAACTAAAGAAAGTGCTTTAGCGTCTGCATTAGGCGAGTTTATTGAGCGTTTAAACTGTAACTTCTTCTATAACGACCAGTTCTGGGGTGAAGATATTGCCAATGCTGAATTTGTGCATTATCCAGATGAAAAATGGTTTAAACCGGGCCCAAATGGTGAATTACCTAAAGAAATCTTAGATGAATATTGTCTTGAGATTTATAACCCAGATGATGAGTTACTTGGTACACATTTATATGACACCAACTCAGGCAACGTAGAGCGTGGCATTTGCTCGCTACCTTTTGTGCGCCAGTCTGACGGTGAAGTTGTCTATTTCCCATCAAATTTAATTGAAAACTTGTACTTAAGTAATGGTATGAGTGCGGGTAATACTTTGGCAGAAGCCCAAGTTCAATGCTTGTCAGAAATTTTTGAGCGTGCTGTAAAACGTGAAATTTTAGAAGGTGAAATTGCACTTCCAGATGTTCCTGAAGACGTATTAGCAAAATACCCAAGTATTGTTGCTGGTATTAAAGGTCTAGAAGAGCAAGGTTTCCCAGTATTAGTTAAAGATGCATCGTTAGGCGGTCAGTTCCCTGTAATGTGTGTGACTTTGATGAACCCGCGTACGGGTGGGGTGTTTGCATCTTTCGGTGCGCATCCAAGTTTTGAAGTTGCGTTAGAACGTAGTCTGACTGAATTACTTCAAGGCCGTAGTTTTGAAGGCCTAAATGATTTACCTCAACCAACTTTCCAAAGTAATGCGGTTACTGAGCCGAACAACTTTGTTGAGCACTTTATTGACTCAAGCGGTTTGGTATCTTGGCGTTTCTTTAGCTCTAAATCTGACTATGACTTTGTGGAATGGGATTTTTCTGGTGAAGGCGAAGAGTCGAATGCAGAAGAAGCTGCAACATTGTTCGGTATTCTCGAAGAGATGGGCAAAGAAGTATATATGGCAGTCTATGAGCATTTAGGTGCGACCGCTTGCCGTATTTTAGTACCAGATTATTCAGAAATTTATCTTGTTGAAGATTTGATTTGGGATAATACCAATAAAGCACTTTCATTCCGTGAAGATATTCTAAATCTACATCGTTTGGATGATGAACAGCTTGAGGCATTAGTTGAGCGTTTAGAAGAATGCGAGTTAGACGATTACACAGAAATCACCACGCTGATTGGCATTGAATTTGATGACAATACAGTTTGGGGACAGCTCACCATTTTAGAACTGAAATTGCTAATTTATGTGGCTTTACAACAGTTTGAAGAAGCAAAAGAGCTTGTAGAAACTTACTTGCAATACAACACCAACACCGTTGAGCGTGGCTTGTTCTATCAGTGCATGAACGTGGTGCTTGAAGTGATGTTAGATGAAGAACTAGAGCTTGAAGACTACCTTACGAATTTCCGCCGTATGTTTGGTGACACACGAGTGGACGCGGTATTAGGTTCTGTAGAGGGTAGCGTTCGTTTCTATGGTTTAACGCCAACAAGCATGAAACTAGAAGGACTTGATCGCCATTTACGTCTGATCGAGAGCTATAAAAAGTTGCATGCAGCTCGTGCTAAAGCCGTAGCGATGTAATTTAAAAAGCAAAATAAAAAAAGCCTATTTTTAAATAGGCTTTTTTTATAAAACAACTCGCAGTTTAAGCAGAAGCTTTGGTGATCTCTATGGTTTCTGCATCTGCTCTATAACCTTGTTGCTCATCCAAAGTATGTTTAGCCGGAATATACGACATGGCACGTTCTGCAAGAGCTGTAATGGTGAGACTTGGGTTAACGCCTAAATTGGCACCTAACATTGAACCATCTACAACATATAAGTTTTTATAGTTAAACACGCGGTTTTGTCCATCTACCACGCCGCGCTCTGGGCTTGAAGCAATTGCGCAACCACCCATACAGTGGGCTGTAAAAGGTACATTAAACAAAATTTCGGTAATGGTCGTCATTGGGTGACCATTAAACATTTTTGCGACTTTTTCGGTAAATGCATTGGCCTGCGGAATATACACAGGTAGCTTTTTACCTTCGCTCGATAACACCTTGCCAAAAGGCCAGAACCAATTACGTTTCAAGCGCATGTTGATTGAGGCATCTGCGGTTTGCATCACCAAGAAAATTAAAGTCTGACGTGCAAAACTGACAGGATTACTCATGCGAAGGAAAATAAATGGATGGCAGATTAAGGCCCATAACCAAAAGAAAATACGTGTCCAACCTGGTTTACCTTTAGCCATGTAAGTACACATGAGGCCCATGGCATCTGAACCAGTTTGGTAACGAGTCGCTTCAATGTGAGTGTCATGGTCAAGGTAAATACTTGAACCAATGGCAACACCTTTACTCATGTCGACATCTTTACCAAAAAAGCGAACGCCTAAAATCGACTCGGCATTAGTACGAACGCGATTACCCAAATCATCAGAGATATTTGGCAGAGAACCTGATTGTTTTAAACGGAACAACATTTCTTGGGTTCCCAAAGAAGATGCCGAGAAAATCACGTTACGAACACGCCATGTACGACGTTGTTTGTTAAACCATGAACTCGAACATTCAGTCGTAACTTCATAGCCATCGCTGCCATCGGCTTTGCCATTGAGTGGTTTAACATCAACAACTTTGGTTTCTTCGTAAACCTTGGCACCATTTTTTTCGGCAAAATACAAATAGTTTTTATCTAATGTATTTTTTGCGTTGTGTTTGCAACCTGTCATACAGCCGCCACATGCGGTACAGGTTCCGCGGTCTGGACCTTCGCCGTTAAAGTACGGGTCAGGGTAGGTCTTTCCACCTTGTTCACCTTCGGGTGGAAAAAATGTTGCAACACGAGTCGGTTTAAACGTATGCCCAACACCAACTGCATCGCCCATTTTTTTGAGCATGTGGTCGGCAGGACCGAAAATTTTATTATCCGTCACCCCAAGCATACGTTCGGCTTCAGCATAGTGCTGTGGCATTTCATTTTTCCAGTCCGCCGCATCTGCCCATGTACCTTCATCCCAAATATGTTCAGGTGGAACCAGTAAGGTATTGGCATAGGTGATTGAGCCGCCGCCTACAGCATTACCGCAAATAATGGTGACATGGCGAAAAAAACGCATGTTGAAATAACCGAAAAGTTTCATGCCTGGGCGCCAAATCCAGCGACGGGTATTCCAGTTATTTTTAGCAAAATCTTTAGCTTCCCAGCGTCGCCCCATTTCCATTACAGCAACAGAGTAGCCTTTTTCGGTTAGACGGCAAGCAGAAACACTACCACCAAAGCCTGAACCAATAATGAGGTAATCATAGTCATAATTGTTTGTTGTCATGCCGAGGACTCCTCTCTGGCGATATTTTTATATTGACTGTGTATGTTTATCAATGAATTGCCCAATGCGCTCAATCGAGTCATTAGATTCGTTTAGTATATCTGCGTGGAATTGAAAAACATGTCCGACTCGGTCATAAACCCTTAAGTTCGTCGGAATACCATATTTTTCGGTTTGTTCAGCGAGACGTTTTGCATCGTCTAATAAAACTTCTTCGGTACCGACATGAATTAAAACAGATGGTAATCCCGTTAAGTCGGCATAGAGTGGGGAACAGGTTGGATCGTTTGCCGATTTTTGTCCGCAATAGTTTTTTGCACACCAAGCTAACCAGTCCTCTGACAGCATCGCATCTTGAGTTGCATGAGTTTTCATCGTGCTTCCAGAGAGGCTTAAGTCAACCCAAGGTGAAAGTAAAACTAATGCCGCTGGTAAAGGTAAACCCGCATCTCGTAAAGCAATTACGGTACTTAAACTCAGTCCACCGCCAGCAGAATCGCCAGCGATTACGAGTTTTTTCGGGTCTTGTCCTTGAGCAAGTAAAGCTTTGTAGACTGCAATGACATCTTCAATAGCAGCAGGGTTTGTGTGCTCTGGGGCTAGGCGATATTCAGGTAACCAGACTTGTGCTTGAGCTGCATGTCCGATTTGAGCAGCAAGCTTAGTGTGACTTTTTGAGCTACCAACCACATAGCCACCGCCATGTAAATATAAGATGCCGAGGCCTGATTGAGACGTTTTGGGCTGAATATGAACTGTCGGTACTCGAGCAATTGTTTGCTTTTTTGTTTTATAGCCACGTGGCCCAAGCACAATTGCACTGGCTGTATCACTACAAAAACGTTGTAGCTTTAGTGGGGTTTTAGGGGATAAAGCTGGACGTAGCGTGGTACGAATAGTCCATGCAAGAAGCTGCTTCATAATAAGGACTCATACTAAGCCTAATGACAGTCAGCATCTCTTAAAATAAAGAGTATGCTGACCACTGTTTTTATTTTGCTGATTTGTTGAGTAGGCGAGTTTGCAAGGCAGTCGCAGTTGCAAAAATCTTTTGGTAACCCTGTGGAAGAATACGCTGGATCACATCAACGGCTTTAGCATCGGCTCCGATCAGTAAGCGGCGACGGTCTTTACGAACAGCTTCTAAAATTTGTTGAGCGGCATCGTCAGCAGGGGTGCGAAGTAATTTATCGAAAGCATCCTGACTTTTTAGAGGGTCCATGCCTAAAGACTGGACACTATTATTCATACGGGCAGCTTTGGCAATATTGGTACGAATACCACCCGGATGCACACAGGTCGCACTCACTCCAGCATTTTGTAGATCGAGTTCTTGGCGCAATGATTCAGTAAAACCACGAACGGCAAATTTACTGGCGTTATAAGCACTTTGGGTTGGTTGAGCTGTTAAGCCAAACATACTAGAAATATTAATAATATGCCCATCACCACTTTGCTTTAAGTATGGTAAAAATTCTTTGGTGCCATAAACCACGCCCCAAAAATTAATACCAATCAGCCATTCAAGGTCTTCATAGCTCACACCTTCAGCCGTACTGCCAATTGCGACACCAGCATTATTAAAAATCAGGTTAACTTGGCCATGTTCAACTACTACTGCCTTTGCCCAAGTTGCAACCTCATCACGCTTAGCTACATCAACTTTTTGAGTGGTGACTTTGATTGAATAAGGCGTTAACAGCTCGACTGTTTTGGCTAACCCAGCTTCACTAATGTCAGAAAGTGCCAGATGGCAACCTTGTTTTGCGAGTGCAATGGCAAGTGCTTGTCCAATACCAGAGCCAGCACCTGTCACAGCTGCGACTTTATTTTTAAAAGACTTCATAAAATTCTCCGTTTATTTTTCTCATTTCCTATGGTGAAGCTTGTTTAAGAAATAGCCGAAACCTGTGTGTAGTTTTCAATATCGAAGCGACGAGTACGTTGTCGATATTCAAGAGTAAAACCTGGCCAGTTATTGGTATTTTTGCCATCAGTAGTCTGATACCAACTGGTACAACCTTGAGCCCATACAGTTTTTTTCATTTTTTCTTGAATGCTTTGATTAAACTCATGTTGAACTTCTGCACGAACATTGGTGAACAGAAGTTTGTTTTGTAGGGTTGTTTGAATGGCATCTAAAATATAATTCACTTGGCTTTCAATCATATAGACAATTGAGTTGTGCCCAAGATTGGTGTTTGGACCATAGAGCATAAAGAAGTTTGGAAAGCCGCTCACAGTTAAACCGAGATAAGCTTCTGCACCATCTTTCCATGTATCTTTTAAGGTGCGACCATCAAGACCTGTAATCTGCATGGGCGCCATAAATTCTGTTGCGGCAAAGCCCGTACCATAAATAATGGTATCGACTTCACGCAGATTCCCTTCCGTATCTAAAATGCCATTTTCAGTAATTTCTTGAATGCCCGTATTAATCACATCGACATGAGGCTGGGTCAGTGTTTCATACCAATGATTTGAAATTAAAATACGTTTACAACCAATTGGGTAATCCGGCATAAGACGGTGGCGTAACTTCCCATCTTTAACAACTTTACGGATGTGACGCTGGAATAAATATTCCACCAAAGGCATTTCATTTAAAGAAGTGGTAAAGGCCAGCAAACGAATTTCATGGTGTCCATATTGCAAAGCACGGTCTAGACTTTGCAAAACTGGTAATTTACGGAAAGCCTTTTTCTCTAAAGGTTGGTAAACCCGATCTGGTTTAGGAATCACGTAGGGTGCAGAGCGTTGGTAAACATCGAGATGGGCAACCTGTTTTGCAATTTCAGGTACGAACTGAATTGCACTTGCACCTGTACCGATTACCGCAACACGTTTGCCAGTTAAATCATAGTCATGATCCCAACGCGCTGAGTGGAATGCTTTACCTTTAAAATTTTCAATACCTTTAAGTTTTGGATAGGCAGGGCGGTTAAGCTGACCCACCGCACCGACTAAAAATTCAGCTTCAAACTGTTCGCCAGTTGTGCTTTGAATGTGCCATACCCCTTGTAGTGCATCAAATTCGGCACTGGCTATTTCGGTATTAAATTGAACATGTGGACGAATGTCATATTTATCGGCACAGTGACGTAAATATTGATAAATCTCTTGAGAGGTACCAAAACGATTTTTCCAGCCTAGCTCTTGCTCAAAAGAAAAAGAATATAGATGAGAAGGCACATCACAAGCAGCGCCCGGATAAGTGTTATCACGCCAGACACCACCGACATCGGCAGCTTTTTCAAAGAGCGTAAATTGTTCAAAACCTGCTTGTTTGAGACGAATGGCTAAACCTAAGCCACCGAAACCAGTACCTATAATAGCGATACGTACATTTTTATTTGAATTAGACGTCGAATTAAACATGGGCTGCTCTAAATCCTTAAAAACAGTGAGCGAAAAAATCGCAATTTCCTGTATGCAGAATAGACGTTTATTAACTTGATTTAGAGGATGGATGAGGACAAAATATTGTGATTCGAGGACATTCTGAGCAATACAGTGAAGTATGCATGGGCTTTTGAACGCAGTGTACATAGCGTTCGGCTAATGGCTGATTTCGCACGGGAATCAGGCATTTCTTATGAGACGATTTTAAAAGGGACTGGGCTTAGCCAACAACAATTACTTGACCCTAATATGGTGGTGACAGGCCATCAGGAATTACAGCTCATTCATAACTTGGTTGAGCAACTAGGAGGCAGACCGACATTAGGCTTAGAAGTGGGCACACGCTATCATTTCACCACATTTGGGCCATTAGGCATGGCCCTGATGAGTAGTGCGAGCATTCGTGAAGCACTAGATTTGGCTTTAACCTATTTCACTTTAACTTTTGCTTTTACTCGCTTTGATGTGTCGGATACACCGCAAGGAATTCGCATCGAAATTGATGAGCAAGATATTCCATCTTCAGTGCGTCAATTTATTATTGAACGTGATGCAGCCGCTTTAATTACGGTACAACGCGATCTAGTCCAAGATAATTTTTGCCAATATTTGGCTTTTTCTTTCCAACTCAAAGGCGATGCCGAGCCTTATCAGGACTTATTTGGCGTGATGCCTGAATTTGGTGCTGCGAAAAGCTTTGTAATTCTTGATCCGCAAAAAGTAGACCAAAAGTTGCTTATGGCAAATGAATTGGTTTTACATACAGCTGAAGAACAGTGCCGACAAATATTAGAGAAACGCCAATCACAAAATAAATTTACAACTTTAGTGCAACAGCAATTGATGAACGTGCGAGGGGAAATGCCTTCTATGGAAATCGTGGCTGACCGACTGCATTTAAATGCACGAACCTTACGCCGTCATTTGGCATTAGAGGGGATGACTTTTATTCAGATACGTGAAGAAGTCAGGCAAGTTCTAGCTGAGCAATATTTGGTATTACCAAAAGCTTCGGTTGAGCAAATAGCCGAGTGGTTAGGTTATGCAGAACCTGCCAGCTTTATTCATGCTTATAAAAGATGGCATGGGAAAACACCTCATGCCATGCGTTTAGTACAAAAATAAAAAAATGAAGGGTGCTTTTGCTTTCCCTTCATTAAAGAGCAGTTTATTTAATAAAGCTTAGTTGCTTACTGATTTTTTCTAAAATCGGTGCTTTCTTGGCTTGAAATTCAACTTTGTTTTGTTGAATCAGGTTGTTGCCTTTGGTGTCGATAGAAATAATGAGAGGACCAAATTCTCTCACACGGTTAATCCAAAGGGTTTCTGGCATACCTAGGTCTTGCCATTCAGCGCCTTCAATCTCTTCAACTAAGGTTGCTGCGAGAACTGCGCACCCACCTGGGAAAATGGCATGAACGGCAATATTTTCCTGACATCCAGCAGCTGTTTCTGGTCCCATGCCACCTTTACCCACAATAAGCTTTACGCCAGTTTGCTTGATAAATTCCCGTTCGAATTTTTCCATTCTCATACTGGTTGTTGGACCAATCGAAACCATTTCGAAGTCGTTTTCACCTTTTTTGCGCACAATAGGGCCAGCGTGAAAAATCGCTCCGCCTTCAAGGTTAACTGGTAGTTCTCGACCTTGTTCGATCAGTCTGCGATGGGCAACATCGCGACAAGTCACTAAACGGCCAGTCAAATAAACCACATCACCTACTTTAAGGTCTAAAAGATCTTCATCTTTAATAGGAGTTGTCAGAATTTTTTTCATAGTACAACTCCTTCATGAGACAAGATTTCATACGACATATCTGGATTAATCTTAATTTTGCCACGGCGATGTGCCCAGCAACCTGTATTTACGGCAACCCCAATTGTTGATGGGTGGCGTGCAGAAGATTCAATATTGACTCCCATAACACTGTTATTGCCTGTGAGTCCCTGAGGACCAATACCAATTTCATTAAGACCTTGTTCTAACAGTTGCTCCATCAAGGCAGCGCGTGGGTTATCACTTGTTGAGTCAACCGGACGCATAATGGCGAGCTTAGAAAGGCGAGCCGCTGTTTCAACTGAAGTCGATACGCCAACACCAACCAGTAAGGGTGGGCAGGCATTTACACCGCGTTCGGTAATAACATCCATCACAAATTCAGCAACGCCTTCATAGCCCTGACCTGGCATTAAAACTTTTGCTGCCCCTGGTAAGGTACATCCGCCACCAGCCATATAGACATCAATGGTACAAGTGTCGAGTTCAGGCACAATACGCCAATCTAACCATGGAATTTGGGTACCTGTATTTGTACCGGTATTTTTTTCATCGAAGGTTTCAACAGCGTTGTGACGTAAGGGGCCTATGCGTGTTGCTTCGGCAGTAGCTTCGCTCAAAATATCTTGAAGTTCACCAAGCAAAGGGAAGTTAGCACCTGCTTCAACAAAATATTGAATGACACCAGTGTCTTGGCAGCTTGGGCGGTTGAGTTTATCTGCAGCTTGCTGATTTTCTTCCATCGAGTCATAAACTGATTTAGCCAATGGATTAGTTTCTAAGGTACGAAGTTCAATTAACTTGCTTTTCACATCTTTGGGTAAGCGTTTTCCAATATAAGCCGTAAATTTGGCCATGGTGTCCGTAAGGGACTGGACTGCGATATCTTTGTCCATGTTGTGCTCCTTGAAGAAACTTGTTCAGATTTAATTGATGTAAATAGGGTTATTGGGTGGCTTTAGCAGTGTTTACTTTCACTTTTTGGGAGAAGCTCAGCACTAGTGTTAGTAAGGTCGAGATAATAAGTAGACCGGCAACAAAATAGAGTCCACCTGTGAAATCTCCAGTTTGATCTTTAATCCAGCCGATCATGGCAGGGCCTGCAAACCCACCTAAATTTCCGATTGAATTAATCGTTGCAATGCCTGCTGCTGCGGCTGATCCTGACAAGAACATGGTTGGCATGCTCCATAGCGGTGGCTTGGCACAACTAATACCGACATTCACAATGGTAAGTGCGGCAATTAATCCAATGACATTGTGTGTGCCTGCTGCAATTGCGAGACCAACTGCTGCGGTTAAACATGCAATAGCAACATGCCATGTACGTTCATTGGTGCGGTCAGAGTGTCGAGACCATAAAACCATGGCAATGACAGAAACAATTGGTGGAATGGCATTTAAAAGCCCCACAGTCATAGAAGTTACGCCAAGCTGTTTAATAATTTGTGGCGCCCAGATGCCGAGTGTATAAAGCCCAGCCGACGTTCCGAAATAAATCAATGCAAGAGCAAGTACTCGTGGGTTGGCAAGACCGCGAAGAATGCTGTGATGCTGTGGTGCATTTTTCCCTACATCCTCTTCCTTCATGGTTTTTACAAGCCATTCACGTTCATCCTGTCTTAACCAAGTAGCTTGTTCAGGGCGATCCGTCATATATTTAAAAACAACAACGCCTAAGATGATTGCTGGTATTGCCTCAATAATGAACATCCACTGCCAACCAGCGAGACCCCAAATTCCATGCATTTCAAGTAATGCGGCAGAGATTGGTGAACCCACCGCGGTAGCAATCGGAGCGGCTGCCATGAATAAAGCAATCACCCCAGCGCGATGGCGAGCAGGAAACCAGTAAGTTAAGTACAAAATAATGCCGGGAAAGAAGCCAGCCTCGGCAACACCGAGTAAAAATCGCATAATGTAAAAGCTGGTTGAGCTTTCTACAAATGCCATGCCTGCTGCGATCAACCCCCAAGTCACCATGACTCTAGCAATCCAGATGCGGGCACCGACTTTATGCAAAATAATGTTGGATGGGACTTCAAATAAGAAATAACCCAAAAAGAAAATTCCGGCACCAAACCCGAGAACCGAGGCTGTAAAGCCTAAGTCTTCTTTCATGGTGAGTGCGGCAAAACCAATATTGACGCGGTCGATATAGGCTATAAGGTATAACAACATAATAAACGGTACGATTCTCCAAGTAATTCGACGTAACGTTCGCTTTTCAATATCCATTTCCATGTCATGACTCCATATTCATGACTACCAATCCTGATTGGTAGTTTTCGCTTTCTTTACCGCTATTGATTCGGCTAGATGGCTTTTCCCGTTCATCCACAGCATTCCTTCTGCGGACATTTTTATGCTCTTAAATAAGAGATGGCTTATGTCGGGAAACATTGAAATGGATGTTAAACCCTTTAAAAAACTGATGAATCGATATAAAGTTAAATCACTATTGCAAAAAACTTAATAATCATGAATGCAGATACGGAATTAGCTTTCTTTTGTTTATTGGTTAAACAAGGAAGTCTTGTCGCGACGGCACGAGAGTTAAACTTGACTCCACCTGCGGTTTCCAGACGTTTAAATCAACTTGAAGAGCGTTTAGGTGTAAGGCTTTTAAATAGAACAACACGCCGAATTAGTTTAACCAGTGAAGGTGAGGTCTACTTTGAAAATGCGGTTCGTATTTTAAAAGAGATTGATGAAATGGAGCGTTTGGTTTCAAGTAGTCGGGCAGCACCCAAAGGGGTATTGCGTGTGAATGCTCCTTTAGGCTTTGGCCGTTCTTATATTGCGCCAGCGATTTCTACATTTGCCAAAATCTATCCTGATGTCGATGTCCAACTGCATTTAACAGACCGCCCGATTAATCTGCCAGATGAAGCCATTGATGTCTCAATCCGCTTTGGCGAAATACCTGATTCACGTCTAATTGCAAAAAAATTGGCAGCCAACCGCCGTTTATTATGTGCATCACCTAGCTATTTAAAAACGGCAGGGCAACCACTCACTCCTCATGATTTAACACAGCATCAGTGTATTGTGATTCGGCAAAATGATTCAGCTTATGGGAATTGGCGGTTAAGTCATGGCAAACAAGTTGAAACTGTTAAAGTTCATGGGCAACTAAGTACCAATGATGGGGCAGTTGCATTAAATTGGGCCTTAGAAGGCTATGGTATTTTGATGCGAGCAGAGTGGGACGTAGCAAAATATTTAAGAAGTGGTAGATTAGTTCAAGTGCTAGCGGACTATGAAACACCACCAGCAGATGTCTATGCGGTGTATTTAGAGAGACTGAATCTGTCACCTAAAGTCGCGCACTTTTTAGATCATTTACGCCAATTTTTAAATCAGCATGTCGATGGGCCAGAGCCGCGTTCAAGCTGGTAATGGTGCTATTAATCTTGATTATAAAAAAGTCAACTTAAAGTCTAAGTTGGCTTTCAATATTATTTTCTATTTAAACGCAAATGCAATAACCGTGTTGCTGAGGTGTGGCGAATTTCATCGATACGTGCATTAAAATATCGTTCAGTGATGGCTTCACCGGAAAGATCTTCGACCACTTCAAATCCCATCTGCTCCACGGCCTGATGTAAATCTCTTGGTTTAAATTGGCCCAATAAAGGCTCTTTCAGCAAATAGGTAAATTGTGCAACGCCCATACTTCCAAGTCGCTCAATACCGTTTAATTCCTGAAAATCGGTCGAATAGTCGAGTACCACTTCACTACCGTTTGCAGCAAAGTTGGCAATACTTTTTAAAGTTTGTAAGGTCGTTTGCGGATTTAAATAATGAGTTGTGCCTAACCATGAAAAAAATGCAGGAGCAGATGAATCGTAGAGACTTCTGTTTAATGCTTCTGAAATAGACTCTTTCTCAAAGTTAATCGCAACAAATTCAACGGTAGCAGGAATATTCCCTAACTTTTTTAGCTTAGTCTGTTTGGCCGCTTGAGTATCAGGATGATCCACTTCAAAAATTTTCAAAGTAGGGTAGTGGTGTGATTCACGTAGTGCAAAAGAGTCTAGGCCAGCACCCACTAACACATATTGTTGAGTATTTTGTTGAACGGCCTGATCAAGTAAATCTTCGGCATAACGTGAGCGACCGACCACTTGTCCAGTGAGTAAACCTAAAGTGCGGTTTAAAACAGCAGAATTCATGACTTTAACAATAAGTGGGCTAGAGAGAAGTTTTTTCCAGCCTTTACTGGTCAGATCAAAAGCATAAGGATCTGAAAATACAGGGTTTTGTGTATTTTGAAAATGATTGGCTCGTAATGCAGCAGCGGCTTCAGCAGTACGGCTTTATTTTCCTTCTTTTTTCTTTTTTCTGTTTTTTTATTTCTTGAAGATATTCAACGAAGAAGGCAGTGCATTTCATGAAAACCTAAAATACACTGCCTATTTCTTACAACGGATTTGATCGAAATTACAAATTAGTAAGTTTTCGTCGTTTGATACGTCACTTCATAATCTTTCAAATCTACTTTTTTCAAACGCTGTTTAAGTTTTTTCAATGACCAAGGCCATGCGGCAAAGTTACGACCGTTGGCATCAAGGTAATAACTCTTACATCCGCCACTATTAAATACGGTTGTTTGCAGGTGTTTTTGAACCAAGTCATTGTGCTTTTTAATCACATCAGATTTAACATTTAACTTGCTAATTCCTTTGTTTTTAATTTTCAATAAGCCATCTACGATATAGTCGAGCTGTGCTTCTGCCAAACCAATGAAAGAATCATAGACTAATACGTTTGGACCCAAAACTAAAAATGCATTCGGTACATTTTCAATATTGGTCCCTAAGTAAGCCTCTGGTGAAGTATTTTTCCATAAATCATTTAAACGTTGTCCTTTTTCATTAAACACACGTTTACCGATTGGTGGGTGAGATACTTCAAAGCCTGTACCCCAAATAATCACATCAACTTCGTGGCGTTCACCATTCGCAGCAACCACTGTGTTGCCTTCTACTTTCACTAAACCATGTGGAATAAGTGTGGTATTCGGTGCTTGTAAAGCAGGGTAATAGTTGTTAGCAAACAAGATACGTTTACAGCCGATATCAAAGTTTGGCGTTACATTTTTACGTAGAACTGGGTCGTTAATTTGCAATTTAAGTAATTGCTTACCCAATACATTGATTGGTTTTAGGGCAAGTGGATTACGTAAACCAAAGTTAATTGCATTCAGCGTTAACGCGACACTTTGACGCCAGCTCGCCTGAATAGCTGGATATTTGGCAATGACTGATTTACTAAACTCGCCCAAGTCGGTATCTGGTTTTGGCAGTACCCAAGGTGCTGTACGTTGGAACACAAACAGTTCTTTCGCTTTTGGTTGGATTTGTGGCACAAACTGAATAGCAGATGCACCAGTACCAATCACGGCAATGCGTTTACCTGTGAGGTCATAATCATGATTCCATTTCGCTGAATGGAACATTTCGCCTTTAAATGTTTCTAAGCCTTCAAGACGTGGAATTTGAGCTTCGGTAATTGGACCTGTGGCAAAAATAACGGTTTTAGACAAATATTGTCCAGTAGTGGTGTCAAGCACCCACACATGACGTGAATCATCCCACGCAGCATTGAGCAATTCATTGTTGAACTCAATTTTAGATGCAATATTAAACTCGTTACTTACATCTTCCAGATAACTCAAGATTTCTGGTTGGCGCGCAAATAAATGGCTCCATTTTGCACTTGGTGCAAATGAGTAAGAATAAAGAGCAGAAGGTACATCGCAGCCACAGCCTGGGTAGGTGTTTTCACGCCATGTTCCACCAACACGACTAGCTTTTTCAATAATTTTATAATTGGTATAACCAACTTGATCTAGGCGAATGGCAGCAGCGATCCCTGAAATGCCCGCACCCACAATAAAAGTATCGAAAATATGGCTTGGTGATTTGACAGCTTTTTTTGCTGATGCATTTGTTTTCATTTGAGCAGTCATATGTGTACTACCTATAAATTTCTTATTTAAATAATTTGTACGATGTACCAAGGAACTTGGTATACAAGCTTGGGGATGCACGTTTCATGAGCCAGAATAACTTCGCATCAATTTGAGGAATGGTATACATCTCATCCTGATCAAGACGATTAAGGGTTAATCTTGCAACATCATCACTTGTGGTGAGCGCATAGTTCATCAGTGCATGGTCTGCAAGCTTTGAATAACGTCCTGGAATTCGACCATTTTTAATGATATTGGTAGGTACCAGCGTCGGGCAGAGCACATTCACTTTAATATTAAACTTACGCAGTTCGGCAGAAAGTGTTTCTGAGAGCGCACGCACACCCGCTTTAGTCACGTTATAAGCAGTCATTTCTGGTGCAGCCGTGTAAGATGCCGCAGATGCCACATTAATAATCGCGCCGTAACCTAACTTTTTAAACTTGGGAACAAATGCATGACAACCATGAATAACACCCCAAAGGTTAATATTCATGACCCAGTTCCAGTCTTCTAGGGTTAGCTCATCAAACTTGCCACCCAAACCCACACCAGCATTATTAATGACAAGAGTTACAGGGTGCCCAAGCAAGATTTCAGCAGTCTCAGCGAGATGGTTAACTTGTTCAGCATTACCCACATCACAACGCATAGCAAAAGCTTTTGCGCCTTCTTGTTCAAGAAGTTTTACTGTTTCTTCAGCAGCTTCGAGATTAATATCTGCACACACTACGCTACCACCACGTTTCGCAAGTTCAATTGCAAAACTTCGACCAATCCCACTGCCTGCACCCGTCACTACGGCATAAGCTTTTTGGCTTGGTTTAACTTTCTTTTTGCCAAATAAAATCATGATTCATCCATAAATAGCTTGAAGAGATACCAGCTACCTATTCGATAGCTGGAAATGCAGGACGATTAAGACATGCGTACTGGTGGGGTAAATTCTTTAACAAAGTAAGGAGCAATTGCGCCGCCTTCTGTCAGCAATTTCTTTTTGTAATACTCAAGATATTCAGTCGTATCATGATCATTTGGATGAAAGTCTGGGCGTAAGTAGTCAAGAATTTGACCAATCGTACTGCCGAAAACTCCGTCTTTTGGACCAAAGATTAAGCCTACACCACGACGAGCGTCCTTCCAGAATTTCAAGGTCAGCATCTCTTGTGGCTTTCTTAAAACAGGGACAAATAATGTAGTCGCAGGGATTAAACCTAAAATGGTAAATAGCGCGAGGAAGAAACCAGACGCACGTAGTGCATAACTACCATTTAACAGTTGATAGACATCATAGGCAATATCTTTATGCTCAGATTCTTCAAGCATATGCCACATCCAAAGTGCGCGGCTTTTTTCGTCATTTGAATAATAGAAGTTCTTTTCATGCTTCATCATGTATTCAGCAAGTACCGCAGTAAAATGCTCAATACCCGCCATCATTGATAATTTGAGTGGCTGTGGAAACTTTAAGAAAACATATTTAAAGAAGTTTGAGCCAAGAAAACGATATAGAGCGACAGGATATTCAGCATCTTGAAGGGCATCGTTATATTCATTGTGCAATTTTGAGTGAATTGCTTCTTGGCCAATCAACGAAGTTACTCGCTGCTTTAATATTGGATCTTTGATAAATTCACGGTGATGGCGAGCGGTTTCAATAACCAGATCTTCGCCATAAGTTAAAAACACCGAAAGTGTGGCAAAAAACAAAGTAGCAAATTGATTGTCCATATAGAATCTGACATCAATTTCTTTACCATCAAAACCAATATTTAAATGTCTGATCGGAATTGAGCTTTTGCTAGCAAAATCTGGTAGCTCAATTTCACGCTGAAATTTAAGTTTGTTAAATGATTTTTTAACTGCGGTCGAGATCATGGCGACACCCTGAAGCAAAGTAGTGGTGCATTTTGATGAAAATTAATAAACTCAATGATCAACAAAGCACTGTAAAATTCCATTTTCAAAAACAGATAATTCTCTGCATTGACTACGGTGTTGTTGCTCCGTTATTTGTTTGATTATTTGGCTGAATAACGGAAGAAGAACCGAGGCAGACAAAAGAGCTGCTTAAAGAGTCTTCTTTAATTTTTTCATATTAATCTGACATTATGTTCGGATTCAATTCGGGTAAATTTTTAAATATATAAAAGTATTTTATAGACATTCTTTGTAATAATAATTTTAAATAAATTTGATTTATATTTTTGAAATATAAAAAATTAAATTTATTCCTGATCTCGGAAAATAGTAAATAAAAGCATCGATTGATTGATAAGTTGAGATCTGTTTTTCTCAGTTTTTCTGATTAAGTTTGACAACTATTCGGATTTTGTTTTTTTATTTCTACCGAGTTAGATTACATGCTAATCTGACTTTATGTTCGGATTATTGATTAGATCGTATGACTACGCGTAAACCTCGTCAAACTCGAGCCAAAGTCACTGTCGACACGATTATTGAAGCAGGTTTTATTGCAGTGGCACTTCACGGACCAAGTGGCACTACAACACGCCATATTGCAGAGATTGCAGGGGTGAGTGTCGGGTCTTTATACGAATATTTTAAAAATAAAGAAGAAATTTATGATGCGATGAATCACTTTTTTGTTCGGGAAATTCTGGACATGATTACAGAGCTTACACCGACGATTTTACAGTTGGAGTTAGAGCCTGTCATCGAAATGATTTTTTATACTTTTAGTGATTTATTAAAGAAAAATAACGACCGCTATTTGACTGTTTTGCGTTATGCAGGGGAGTTACAGTACGACAAATACATTCCCAAAATTGAACAGGCTTTAATGGAAGTGATCATGAAATATATGATGCACAATCCTAAATACCTAAAAATCAATAATTTGCCTGTAATTACCTACATTTGTATCAATAGTGGAATTTTTAATGTCGCACGGCATCTTATTTTGCCAAACCCTTATATTAGTTTTGATGAAATGGTGCAGGGGCTAACCACGATGATTATGAGCTATATCAATACAGAGATGGCACGTTCAGAAGAGCACTGAGCTGAGTTAGAATTTTTATAAGTCCGATCAAAAATAAAAAAGCCCTCGCATAAATTTTATGCGAGGGCTTAGTTACATTATGGCATGGTTGGAACTTCTTCAGGACGCATATCGAAAATCAAAATTTCGGCGTTATCACCATTGGTAAACGATAAACTTCCGCCTTCACGAATACGTGCAGCATCGCCAGTGTTAAATGTTTTACCATTTACATCAACACGACCTTTGGCAACGTGTAGGTAAACATATCGATCCTCAGGAATCACAAATTCAGCAGTTTTTTGACCATCAAAAAGACCTGAGTAAATATTAATGTCTTGTTTGATCGATAAAGTTTTCTCGCCACCTTTCGGTGAGATGATCAAATGCAATTTACCGCGTTTGTCTGCTTCATCAATATGAACTTGTTGATAGTCTGGCTCTGTATTCACTTCATTTGGAACAACCCAAATTTGCAAGAAATGAACGCCTTCTTGAGCTGAGTGGTTAAATTCACTATGAGCAACGCCACGACCTGCACTCATCAGCTGAATGTCACCCGGCACAATCACAGAGCCTGTACCCATCGAGTCTTTATGCTCTAATGCACCTTCCAGTACATAGGAAATAATTTCCATATTACGGTGAGGGTGAGTACCAAAGCCTTTAGATGGAGCAACGTTATCATCGTTAATTACAAGCAGATCCGAAAAACCAACTTGTTTAGGATCCCAATAGTTAGCAAATGAAAAGCTATGTTTTGATTGTAACCAACCATGATGTGCTGCACCACGCTCGTGAGATAAACGCATATCAAACATGATGTATTCTCCTGATTTAATTTTTTATCTGAGTACAGTTTATCGTAGCGTTTATTGGAATGAAGCTATGAAAATGGAAAGCTTGGTGCGATTTATAGAACGATAAAATTTGGACGTAATTTTGCTAGTCAACCAATAGAGTCAAAGGAGAAAAAATATTTTTTAAATGAGATGATGATTTCTTTGAGATGAATTTTTACTTTTAAAGCTAAACAGGCAACATAGAAATTAGTCGCTAAAGAAACAATTTTAAAGAAAAGTACATTAACGAAAATAGCTCCTTTTTATTTCATTTAAAGCTTAGCAAATAAAAACAAATTTCAAGCCATATACACATTTGTCTATGCTCTATCTTTAAAATAACTTAAGAGTTAAAACCGATAAAAAGATAATATTAAAAATAACTAAAATAAGCTCTTATTAAATAAAGTTACTTTTCAATGGAAAAGTTTAGTATTTAGTAGGTTTTTTAATGATATTTTTAAAATAACTTTTATTTTCAATAATTTGAATAAGAGTGTGTTATTGTAAATAAATGTGAAAATATTCACAAAGCTATAATTTTTTGTTAAGATCATTAACATTAAAAACATAGAGATAATAATAATGATCAATAAAGTATTAATAGTGTTGTGTGTGGGTATCGTCTTTGTATTAGGGTATTGGGCTTATTTAGATACTCAAAATAAAAGACATCAAGAGCTAATGCAGATCATACAAGAAGCTGAAAAAAACCTGCAAAGTATCGAACGAAATCCGAATCATGCTCATCACAGCAATTTAGCTTCTTTTCATATGCAACAATATATAGGCGAGAAAAAAATTATTTTCTAACAATAACGAGCTATAAATTTCTAACTTTTTACAGTGTCATTGGTCATATCTTTTCATAAATTTTGATCATGTTTCTGTTGAATCTGTTAAACTTATTGAACGTATAGTAAAAAAGCTGCATAGGGGTTATGCAGCTTTTTTGTGTTTCAAGAGGGGCTGTGGTTGTTTGCTATGTATAAAGCTAGAAATCAAATGAGTGGCATATTTGTTGCTTCTTAAATTTGAGATTCTTGTTTATAGGACTGAACAGAAAAACAATATTGTTCAGCGACGTACATAGACGTAAATATTCCACAGTTCAGATTTTGCATAGAGGCTACTTATGGCGGCGCCCAATTCTTCGGCAGGCTGGTTAGAGCGTTTATTTAAGCTAAGCGACAATAAAACCACTTTCCGAACTGAAGTTCTTGCTGGTGTAACTACATTCTTAACGATGTGTTATATCATTATTGTCAATCCACTCATTTTATCTGAAACCGGCATGGATCATGGTGCCGTATTCGTTGCAACCTGTTTGGCAGCAGCAATCGGATGTTTAGTAATGGGGATCATTGCAAATTATCCAATCGCACTGGCCCCTGGTATGGGTTTAAACGCTTACTTTACCTACTCGGTTTGTATGGGGATGGGCGTGCCGTGGCAAACAGCTTTAGCGGCTGTTTTTGTTTCAGGCCTTGTTTTTCTTGCAATTAGCTTCTTTAAAATTCGTGAAGCGATTGTCAATGCGATTCCGATGTCACTTAAGTTTGCAATCGGTGGGGGTATTGGTTTATTCCTAGCACTGATTGCACTAAAAAATGCTGGAATCATTGTTGATAACCAAGCGACATTAGTCGGTTTAGGCGATATCAAACAGCCTACAGTATTATTAGCGCTATTCGGATTTTTAATGATTGTGGTTTTACACCAATTAAAAGTTCGCGGCGCAATCATTATTAGTATTTTAGTGGTTACGGCCATCGCTACTGCTTTAGGTTTAAATGAATTTAAGGGTGTAGTGGGTCAAATTCCTTCAATTGCACCAACATTCATGCAAATGGACTTTGAAGGTCTATTTACAGCAAGTATGGTGGGCGTCATTTTCGTATTCTTTATTGTCGACTTGTTCGACAGTACAGGTACTTTGGTTGGTGTTTCACACCGTGCAGGTCTTTTACAAGACGGTAAATTACCTCGTTTGAAGAAAGCATTATTTGCAGACTCTACTGCAATCGTTGCTGGTGCCGCATTAGGTACATCTTCAACTACACCATATATTGAATCAGCTTCAGGTGTAGCAGCAGGCGGACGTACTGGTTTAACTGCTGTTGTGGTTGCAGTCTTATTTATCTGCTGTTTATTTTTAGCACCTCTTGCTCAATCTGTACCAGGTTTTGCAACGGCGCCAGCTTTATTGTTTATTGGTGTGTTGATGATCCAAGGGATCACTCAGATTGATTGGGATGATATTACTGAAGCTGTTCCAGCATTTTTAACCATTGTATTTATGCCATTCACTTATTCAATTGCTGATGGTATTGCAATGGGTTTTATTAGCTATGCATTAGTTAAATTATTCACGGGTAAGGCAAAAACTGTACCGTACATGGTATGGATTATTGCTGCGCTTTGGGTATTTAAATTTATCGCGTTTGGCGGTTAATATGATTTTTTATAATTTTCTTCTTGAGCTATCTTAGACATAGTTTTCAATAAGAAGAAAATTATAAAAGGGTGTGATTTTGACCACACCCTTTTTTCTTTAGACGTGGAGTTAATATGAATCAAGTCGAGCTGATTCGCGCCTTACCAAAAGCCGAATTGCATGTGCATATTGAAGGGACTTTTGAACCTGAATTAATGTTTGCAATTGCCCAGCGCAATCAGATTCAGATTCCTTACAAATCTGTTGAAGAAGTAAAGCAAGCTTATAACTTTCATAATCTTCAATCATTCTTAGATATTTATTATGCTGGTGCAAATGTTCTTGTACATGAACAAGACTTTTATGATTTAGCATGGGCTTATTTTGAGAAATGTGCCGAAGATCATGTCGTTCACACAGAAATGTTCTTTGATCCGCAAACCCACACTGACCGTGGTGTTGCGTTCTCAACTGTGATTAATGGTTTAAAGCGTGCGTGTGCAGATGCCAAAGCTAAGTTTGGTATCAGCTCTCAACTGATTATGTGTTTCTTACGTCATTTAAGTGAAGAAGCTGCATTTGAAACACTTGAACAAGCTTTACCATTTAAACAAGACATTATTGCAGTCGGTCTCGATTCAAGTGAAGTAGGGCATCCGCCAGCTAAATTTGAACGTGTTTTTGCAAAAGCACGTGAAGAAGGTTTCTTAATCGTTGCTCACGCTGGCGAAGAAGGTCCCCCTGAATATGTATGGGAAGCTTTAGATCTACTTAAAGTGAATCGTATTGATCATGGTGTACGTTCTGAAGAAGACGAACAATTAATGGCGCGTTTAATTAATGAAAAAATGCCGTTAACGGTTTGTCCTTTAAGTAACTTAAAGCTATGTGTTGTTAAGGATATGAAAGATCATAATATCCGCCGTCTTTTACAAAAAGGCGTACACGTGACTGTTAACTCAGATGATCCTTCATATTTCGGTGGATATATGAATGATAATTTCTTTGCCATCCAGCAAGCTTTAGACTTAAACAATGATGAGTTGAAACAACTCGCAATTAACTCTTTTGAAGCCTCTTTCATTTCAGATGAAGAGAAACAAAAGTGGATTGCAGAAATCCAAAAAATCTAAATAAAAAAACCGCCCGAGATAGGCGGTTTTTTTTATACATCGGGTTTATTTAGGTTGTTTAGTCATACTATTTAAAATATTGTCTTTATCAATAAAGTGATGTTTTAAAGCTGCAAGTACATGCCCAACAATAAGAAAACCTGCAAACCAAGAAATATAAATATGTAATGGTTTAACAATAGCTAAAAGCTCTGGGTTATCTTGCACTAAACGCGGAATTTCAAATAAATATAAAACAGGGGCAGGGTGACCAGCACTCCAACTAAACAAGCAACCAGTGACAGGTAAAGCCACTAAAATTACATAAAGGAATAGATGACCCACGTGTGCCAGAGTTTTCATCATCGGTGACATGGTGTCAGGTAGTTTTGGAGCTGGATGTGTATAGCGCCATAAAATCCGGATAATTACTAAAAAGATAATTGTGGTTGCAATGTTCTTGTGCAACGTAATCACATCACCTTTAAAGCTGCCATCAACGTCATAGCTTAAAAAATTTCCACTATAAAAGCCAATAACCCATGCGACGATGAAAATGATTGCCATCACCCAATGCAGAATTTGTGCGGTACGGGTGTAATACTGAGAGGAAGCAGCAGGCATAAAAGACCCTTTTTTTGTCGTTTTGATTTGTGATTTTAGGGGAAAGCGCAGATTTTGAGAAATGTTTTAAATGTGACAGAGCGTGCTAAAAACAGAACGTTTTACTGCATAAAAAAGCATTTGATGAGCTGGGTTTCGGTCGGCAAAATAGTTTGCATAAATGCATCAAATTATTTGTTTCTTCTAAAGTTGAGTTTAGGCACAATACGCGCTGCCAACGTTCAATCAAAGGAAAAAATGATGAAAAAATTGATGCTCGCTCTAGCACCAGTTGTTTTAGCTTTAACAGCATGTGCAACAACTACAGGCACTGCTACAGGCACTGCTACAGGTGCTGCTTCTGCACAAACCACAACTCAACAATTGGGAGTTGCTGCGTTAAAGGTTGCTGTAAATGCGAAATGTATTACAGAGATTAATAATGTCGCAGCTTGGAAAACAGCAACAAAATATATGACTGCTGAGCAACGTGATAGCATCCAAACCAATGTTTGTGGTTGTGTGAGCGAAAAGGCTCCAAACAGTGTGACAGCAGTAGAATTAGCTGCAGCTGCACTTGATGTAAATACACGTGCTACAATCGTAAACCAAGTGGTTTCTAAAACTGTAAATGCTTGTGTGGCAGAAGCTTTACAAAAGTAATTAATAAATTATGTGTTAAAGAAGGCTGATTACTATTGATCAGCCTCTTTTGTTTAAAGGTAGTGAGTTGATGTTTATTGCTGGTGTAGATGAGGCGGGACGGGGACCTTTAGTAGGTTCGGTTGTGGCAGCAGCCGTTATTTTAGATCCGAATAATCCAATTTTAGGATTAAATGATTCTAAAAAATTAACTGAAAAGAAACGTGAAAAGTTGTTTATTGAAATACAAGAAAAAGCCTTAGCTTGGTCAATTGCTGAAGCAACTCATGCTGAAATTGACGAACTAAATATTTTACAGGCGACTTTTTTGGCTATGCAACGCGCTGTTGACGGCTTGAAAACTCAACCTCAAAAAGTGATCGTTGATGGTAATCAAATTCCGAAAGGAATTATTATTCCTTGTGAAGCCATTGTTGGTGGAGATGCAAGCCATGCTGAAATTAGTGCAGCAAGTATCTTGGCAAAAGTGACACGAGATCGACAGATGGCAGAATTAGATCAGCAATATCCGTTATTTGGTTTTGCCAAACATAAAGGATATCCAACCAAAGCACATTTTGAAGCGATTGCCGTGCATGGCGTGATTGATCAGCATCGTCGTAGTTACGCACCTGTTAAACGTGCTTTAGGTCTATAAATACAACCACTTAAAAAATTTAAAGCGACTATAAAGTCGCTTTAATTAGGGAGAGAACAACTTCATACTAACGATTGAAGTTTTTCTGTGCATAATTATCATCTTCATAAGAAACTTGATAATCTTGATCAAGATGTTGAAGGTGTTCATGCATTGCACGTTCATGTTGAATACGTTGATAAATTTCTTCGCGATGAACAGAAACCTCTTTTGGTGCATTCACACCAATACGAACCTGGTTTCCTTTGACGCCAAGCACAGTAACACTGACTTGATCCCCAATCATTAATGTTTCCCCGACACGGCGGGGCAGAATCAGCATGTTTATCTCCTTGCTAAACGCTTAAAACTGCAATATTGGTACCCAAATAAAAAGCTCAACCTCAGTTTTCAGTCAGATTCTAACAGAAATATGAGAACAAAGTCATATTTTGATAATCTCTGCCAAAAAACTTTCCGTTTAATATAACAGAGCCGCTATAAAAAAAACTATAGCGGCTCTGTGTTTTCTTTGATTATTGTCGGACAAGTAAACATTTTTTAATGAATTCTTGACCGGTTGGTAAAATTAAGCGCGGGCGCTGCTTTCACCATGTTCACGATCCAAACCAAAAGCGGTATGTAAGCAGCGAACAGCAAGTTCAAGGTATTTCTCGTCGATAATCACAGAAACTTTAATTTCAGAAGTTGAAATCATAAGAATATTGATACCTTCATCAGCAAGGGCAGTGAACATTTTGCTCGCTACACCTGCGTGTGAACGCATACCTACACCAACGATAGATACTTTAACGATGTCATCACGTGTTGAAACTTCACGTGCGCCAATATTTTTAGCAGTTTCGTTTAAGATTTTTTCAGCTTTCGCTAAATCAACACGGTTTACAGTGAAAGTGAAATCTGTTGTGCCATCTTCTTCAACATTTTGCACTATCATATCGACTTCGATATTGGCATCACTTACTGGTGATAAGATTTTAGAAGCAATGCCTGGTTCATCAGGTACACCTAAAATCGTTAATTTTGCTTCGTCACGGTTAAAAGCTATACCTGCAATAATTGGCTGTTCCATAGTATCTTCTGCCTCAGTAGTAATGAGTGTACCAACATTTTCTTTAAATTCGTCGTCAAAAACGCCGTCGTCGTCATTATCAAAGCTTGATAATACACGTAAAGGAACTTGATATTTCCCGGCAAACTCTACTGAGCGAATTTGTAAAACTTTAGAACCTAATGATGCCATTTCTAGCATTTCTTCAAAAGAAATACGGTCGATTTTTTTGGCTTTAGGAGCAACGCGAGGGTCAGTAGTGTAAACACCATCTACATCAGTGTAAATCTGGCATTCGTCAGCTTTTAAAGCAGCAGCAAGAGCAACACCTGAAGTATCTGAACCACCTCGACCTAGTGTTGTGGTATTTCCATTAGCATCAAAGCCTTGGAAACCGGCAACCACAATAACACGGCCTGCATCTAGGTCATTGGTCATGACATCTGTATCAATAGACTCGATACGCGCCTTGGTAAATGCACTGTCAGTTTTAATACCGACTTGACGTCCGGTATAGGATTTAGCTTCCACACCAATCGAATTAAGTGCCATAGCTAACATGGAAATCGTCACCTGTTCACCGGTTGAAACCATTTGGTCTAACTCACGTGGGTCAGGTGTTTCGGTAATGGCTTTAGCGAGAGCAAGTAAGCGGTTTGTTTCACCACTCATTGCAGATACGACCACAACAACCTTGTGACCGTGATCATGCCAACGCTTCACACGACGAGCAACATTTAAAATGCGCTCGGGGGTACCCATAGAAGTACCGCCATATTTTTGAACGATTAATGCCATAGTTGTTCCATATAAGCCATGACCCTGAGAGGCTTTTCAGGGTCAGTTACACAAAAAGTGAAGTCTTATTTTTGTTCAAGCCATGCAGGCAATGCTGCGATAACTTGTCCAAACTTCTCGTTAAGTGGCGCGCCACCTTGTGCTAAGTCAGGTTTACCACCACCTTTACCACCTAACTCGGTTGCTAGATGTTTGATGATGTCACCTGCTTTTAGAGTTGCAGTGTATTGTGATGCAACTGAAGCAAGTAGGCTGACTTTGTCACCCTCTACACCAGCTAACACAATAATTGCATTCTCTAATTTCGATTTAACACTGTCATGTAAGTTGCGAAGTGATTTTGCATCTACACCTTGAACAGTGGTAATAAGCGTTTGACGACCAGCAATGGTTTGTACCTGGTCAATCAATTCTGACGCTTGGAAGTTTGCCAATTTCTGATTGAGCTGTTCAATCTGCTTTTGTAATGCAGAAACCAATTCAACATTGGCTTGTACACGCTCAACAGTTTGGTCTTTCTGTGCTTTTAATAAGCCATTAATGTGCTGGATATCAGCATCAGTTTTTTGTACTACATCTAGCGCTTTAGTACCTGTAACAGCTTCAATACGACGTACACCAGCAGCTACACCACCTTCAGAAGTGATTTTGAATAAACCAATATCACCTGTACGTTTAACGTGGATACCACCACAAAGTTCAATTGAGAAGTTTTTCTCATCAATAATTGAACCCATAGAAAGTACACGTACTTCATCACCATATTTTTCACCGAACAACATCATGGCACCTTTAGCTTTTGCAGCCTCGATATCAAGAAGTTCGGTTGTTACAGCACTATTTGCAATAATTTCTGCATTCACTAAGCGCTCAACTTGTTGTAACTGTTCAAAAGTTACAGGTTGGTCATTAGCAAAGTCGAAACGTAAGATATCGCTTGCAACTAAAGAACCTTTTTGTTGTACATGTGAACCTAAGATTTGACGAAGGGCAGCATGTAATAGGTGAGTTGCAGAGTGGTTACGTGCAGTTGCTTCACGAATGTCTGCTTTAACAATCGCTTCAACATTTTGATCGGCTTTAAGACTACCAACGGTCACAATACCTTGATGAACAAAGGCACCACCTGACTTTTTAGTATCTTGAACTTCAAAAATACCAGTTTCATTTTTGAAGATACCAGTGTCGCCAATCTGACCACCACTTTCAGCATAGAAAGGAGTTTGGTTTAAAACGATAAGCGCTTCATCACCTTCAGAAACTTCATCAACTTGTACGCCATCTTTGTAGATCGCTACAATTTGACCTTGACCAGTGGTGTTGATGTAACCGTCAAACTGAGTTTCGCCTTCAACTTTTACAATGTTGTTGTAGTCAACTGCAAACTTACCAGCATCACGAGCACGTTGACGCTGTGCTGCCATTTCTACTTCAAAACCAGCTTCATCAATAATAAAGTCACGTTCACGTGCAATATCAGCAGTTAAGTCTGTCGGGAAGCCGTAAGTGTCGTAAAGTTTAAATACAGTGGCACCAGGAATCGTCTTATCTTTTAATTGAGCAAGCTCGCCTTCAAGTAGTTTTAAGCCTTGCTCAAGTGTTTTAGCAAACTGTTCTTCTTCACGAATTAAAGTTGCTTCAATCACATCTTTACGCGCTGCAAGCTCTGGATATGCATCACCCATAACTTCAATTAAAGGTTGCAACATTTTGTAGAAGAACGTACCAGTTGCACCAAGTTTATTACCGTGACGCACGGCGCGGCGGATAATACGGCGAAGTACATAACCGCGACCTTCATTACTTGGGTTTACACCATCAGCAATGAGGAAACAACATGAACGTGCATGGTCTGCAACAACACGTAAAGAAGGCTGACCTTGGTCTTCAATACCAATAATATTTGCAGCAGCTTTTAATAAGTGTTGGAACAGGTCAATATCGTAGTTTGAATTAACATGTTGCAATACAGCAGAAATACGTTCTAGTCCCATACCTGTATCAACAGATGGAGCAGGGAGAGGGTGAAGCACGCCATCAGCAGTACGGTTAAACTGCATGAAAACGTTGTTCCAGATTTCAATGAAACGGTCACCGTCTTCTTCAGGTGTGCCTGGTAAACCACCCCAAATGTGATCACCATGGTCAAAGAAAATTTCAGAACATGGACCACATGGGCCAGTATCACCCATTGCCCAGAAGTTGTCAGATGCGTATTTTTCGCCTTTATTATCACCAATACGGATAATACGTTCTGGCGCTAAACCGATTTCTTTGTTCCAGATGTCGTAAGCTTCGTCATCGGTGTGGTAAACCGTGGCATAAAGTTTATCTTTTGGTAAAGCAAGCCATTGTTCGCTGGTTAAAAATTCCCATGCGAATTTAAGCGCATCACGTTTGAAATAATCACCGAATGAGAAATTACCTAACATTTCAAAGAATGTATGGTGACGTGCAGTGTAGCCAACGTTGTCTAAGTCATTGTGTTTACCGCCAGCGCGTACACATTTTTGAGATGTAGTTGCACGCACGTAGTCACGTTTCTCAAGACCTAAAAAGCAGTCTTTAAACTGGTTCATCCCAGCATTTGTAAATAATAAAGTTGGGTCGTTGGCAGGAACAAGAGAACTCGACGCGACACGTGTATGCCCTTGCGTTTCAAAGTAGCGCAAAAATGCTTCACGAATTTCAGCAGATGTCATTAAACGAGTACTCACAACCAAGTCACTCCATATTTTCGAATTTGGCTAAATGTATCAATGCCTGTTTGTTTTATGCCAAACCTTGCATGTGATACGGGGCTTATTTTTTAAAAACGCTAAATTGTAGCGGAAAAACCCCACCGAACCAACGATTTTAAAAGGAATATCTTACAAAACTGTGATTTGGCTAAAAATCTATATTCAATTGGCCTTGACGTGCTTTACTATATGCCTTCTTTAGTTTGTAGTTTTGTTGATAAGGATAGGTCATGCAACGTATCGCCATTAATGGGTTTGGTCGGATTGGACGTAATGTTTTACGCGCCTGGTTCGAAAGCCCAAAACAATTTCATTTTGAAATCGTGGCGATTAACGATATAGCAGATGTCCAGACATTAGTGCATTTATTTAAATATGATTCTACGCACGGCCGCTTCAATGGAAATGTAGATATATTCATTGAAAATGAAAAAGTTTTTTTGAATATTCAGTCAAATCAACGAACGCTAAAAGTTGAGGTTTTAAAGCAGAAACCACCTGAACTTTTACCATGGTCTAGTTTAGATATTGATGTGGTACTTGAGTGTACAGGACTGTTCCGTTCTCATGCGGATGCGACACGTCATCTACAAGCAGGGGCGAAGCGGGTCATTATTGGGGCGGCACCTTTTGATCATGTTGACGCAGCCATTGTTTATGGTGTGAACCATAATGAAGTCAAAGTGACTGATCAGATCATATCAAGCGTTTCATGTACTACACAAGCTTTAGTTCCATTAGTCAAAATCATTGATGATGCTTTAGGTATTGAAACTGCGCTTATGACAGAAATTCATGCAGTGACAGCAGATCAATCTGTTCTTGACCACGCACATCGTGATTTACGTCGTGCTAGAGCTTCAGGGCAAAATATTATCCCGACCACATCTAGTGCACTCGGCGCATTAAAGCGTGTTATGCCTAAAATGGAAGACCGTATTGATGGTTATTCAATTCGTGTACCAACTATTAATGTGGCGGCAATTGACTTAACTTTTATCGCGCAATCTCCAATTACTGTGCATCACATTAATGAAATACTAATTAAAGCATCTCAAACAGACTATGCAGAAATTATGGCGGTAACAGATGAGCCATTAGTTTCGAGTGATTTCAATCATTCACCTTATTCACTCATCGTTGATTTAACTCAGACGATGGTCGTTGGCCATCAAGCTAAAGTATTCGCTTGGTACGATAATGAATGGGGCTATGCAAATCGTTTATTGGATCTGTGTGATTCTTTCTAAATTTAAAATACCTTAAGAAAGCTATTCAAAGATTAAATCTGGTTAATTGGCAACAAGGAGATAGCTCAGATATTGGCCCATTCTTTGGTCGAAGAACTTTTGTCTATGATATGAGTGAATGAGAATAAGGTATTGAATATTATTGTTAATTCATGAAATCTTCTTTTTGACTTTAGAGTTTATTAAGAAAGATTTATGCAAATTGTCAGGTGCATGGCACAAAGTATCATGCTACACTAAGAGAAATCGGGTGTGTTCCCGATTTTTTTATGTGGGGTCGTTCCACGTTGATCAGATTTTAGGCTTGAAATATGACCATTTCAGAGACATGGTTGCTGCCTGACGGGGTAGCAGATGTATTGCCGGAACAGGCGCAAGTCATTGAAAAACTTCGCCGTGAAGCTTTAGATTTCCTCGCGGTACGAGGTTATCAATTGGTATATACACCATTTATCGAATACATCGAATCGTTGTCTTCATTATCAGAATCAAATCAAGACTTAGATTTAGTAACTTTTAAGGTCATTGATCAGCTCTCAGGCCGTTTACTCGGTGTTCGTGCTGATATGACGCCACAAGTTGCACGTATCGATGCACATGTAAGACCAGTTGAAGGTGTTGCACGTTACTGTTATTCAGGGACTGTATTACATACTAAACCACAAAATTTTAATGCCACACGTGCACCTCTACAATTAGGTGCAGAGTTATACGGGCATGACAGTATCGAAGCTGATGTCGAAATGGTCGATGTTATGCTGGGGTTGATCGAGAACATCTATACTTTACAAGGCGCGCATTTAGATTTGGGTCATGTAGGGTTGTTCCGCAGTTTAGTAAAATGTGCTGGACTGTCAAAAAATGAAGAGCATGAGCTTTCAGATCTTTATCAAAGAAAAGCGTTACCAGAGTTAGCTGAATTTACTCAAAACCTCAATATGGGTTCTGATTTCTATGCACTTGGCCGCTATTCTAGTGATCTAGAAGCATTGCAGGCGAATTTAAGTGCAAACATCTTACAAGATGCTGAATTTAAGTCAGCATTAGATGCACTTAAAACGACACTTGCGCAAATTAAAGGCCGTTGGCCAAATCTCAATATCGGTATTGATGTTGTAGAGCTACGTAGTTATCACTATCACACTGGCTTAATGTATGCGGTCTATGCACCGAATCGAGCTGCGCCTTTAGCACAGGGTGGCCGTTATGATGGTATTGGTGAGCACTTTGGCCGCGCACGTCCTGCTACTGGCTTTAGTTGTGATTTATATGCCTTAGGTGCAAATCAGTTCGCGGAAATCGAAACTGTTGTTGCTCCAAAAGGCTCAGAACAGGATTTACTCTCAGCAATTTCGAATGCACGTGCTCAAGGTTTACGTGTGGTTCAATTGTTAGGTAATGATGATTTAAGTTCTATTCCATATGCGACCCATCAACTCGTGTCGCAAAATGGACAATGGAATATTAAAAAGATTTAATCGCCAACGGTAAATTTTTACTGGTGGTTTCCAATTTTAACAGCATGATGTAATGAGGCTATTATGGGCAAAAATGTTGTGGTACTTGGTACCCAATGGGGCGACGAAGGTAAAGGTAAAATCGTCGACCTGCTCACAGATCAGGCGGCTGCGGTAGTACGTTATCAAGGCGGACATAACGCAGGTCATACTCTTGTCGTAGGTGGTAAAAAGACTGTATTGCACCTCATTCCATCAGGCATTTTACGTGAAAACGTATTGTGCTTAATTGGTAATGGTGTAGTACTTTCACCAGCCGCGTTAATTGAAGAAATGGGAATTTTGGAAGCGGAAGGTGTTCCTGTTAAAGAACGTCTACGTATTTCTCCAAACTGTCCACTCATTTTGCCTAACCACATTGCACTTGATCAGGCACGTGAGAAGAAACGTGGTAATGCTAAAATCGGTACTACAGGTCGTGGTATTGGTCCTGCATACGAAGATAAAGTGGCTCGCCGTGCAGTGCGTGTTGCTGACCTTGTTCGTGGTGGTGCAGCATTAGAAGAAAAACTTCAAGAAATGCTTGAGTTACATAACTTCCAATTAACTCAGTTCTACGGTGTAGAAGCTGTTAAATTTGAAGATGTATTGGCTCTTTGCAACCAATGGCGTGAAGTGCTTGCTCCATTAGTGATTGACGTGACTAAAGTGTTGCATGACTATCGCAAAGAAGGTAAGGCTGTAATGTTTGAAGGAGCTCAAGGCTCACTTCTAGACATTGACCACGGTACTTATCCGTATGTTACGAGCTCAAATACAACTGCTGGTGGCGTAAGCTCTGGTTCAGGTATGGGACCTTTACATCTTGATTATGTATTAGGTATTACTAAGGCTTATACAACACGTGTAGGTGCTGGTCCATTCCCAACTGAATTGGTTTACGATGCAGCTGCTGATTCTGGTGATCCGATTGGTAAACATCTAGGTACAGTTGGTCATGAATTTGGTGCTTCTACTGGCCGTCAACGCCGTTGTGGTTGGTTTGATGCTGAAATTCTTCGCCGTTCTGTAGATGTAAACTCACTTTCAGGTATTTGCTTAACTAAACTTGACGTTTTAGATGGTTTGGAAGAAGTAAAAATCTGTGTAGGTTATGAAAATACAGATTCAGGTTGTGTAGGTTCTTCAGATGCGGTTTCTTTTGAATGCTTGAAGCCAATCTATGAAACTATGCCTGGTTGGAGCGAGTCGACTGTTGGTTTAACTAGTATCGATCAATTACCAGCAAATGCTTTGGCTTATGTTAAGCGTATTGAACAATTAATCGAATGTCCGATTGATATCGTTTCAACTGGTCCAGATCGTGCAGAAACAATTGTTTTACGTCATCCATTCTCTGCTTAATTAGCAAAGATTAAAAAGGCCTCCTGAAAGGGGGCTTTTTTTATACCCGACTAAAGTGCAGTTTTCGTTTTATTAGATTCAGATTAAAACGTTATATATAGATAAGGAAGGATGGGCTCAGGATGAAGCTGCAACCAACTATTTCAAAAACAATTTTTTATTCTTTTTTATTTGCTATTGGTGGTTCACCCACGCTGGCGATGTTGGTTATTTATGGACAGGAATATCATGAAGATTTCTTTATGACCGCTTTTATGAGTTTGTCGGTTTTGTTCGCATGTGTGTTAATTCCTGTTGTACTCATACAAAATAGTTATTTACTCTGGAAACGGGAAAGTCCTAATCTTGAAGAGAAAGTTAAAACCTTAAGTCATGTTTATCTGGGTTTAAATGTAATCCGTTTAATTTTCTGGATTTATTTGATGACTTTATCTACTTGATCGTTACATAAATACTATGATCATGAAGAAATGAGACATTTAAAGCATGAGTGGTATTTCTTATAATAAGTGCAAAAGAATAAACAGCTTTTTATCGATTTAGGTGATCCGTGTTATGAATAAAAAACTCTTTTTAAGCTTGTGTGCAGCAAGTGTGATGACCATTTCTGGCTGTGCAACAGTGGCGGACATGGCTGGTGCGGATACTGCAACCTTAAATGCTCAATCTGCTCAAGGTTTTAATAAGATGGTGCAGGAAGCACGTGGTAAGGGTGCTCTCGATACAAGCTCTAGTACATATAACCGTATTAATGCTGTATTCAACCGTTTAAAACCATATGCCAACCAGATGAATCAGACTGGTCAACCATTTAGCTGGCAGTTAGCGGTGTTGAAATCAGATACAATTAACGCTTACGTTGCACCTGGTGGCAAGGTCGTGTTCTATACAGGTATTGTGAATAAGTTGAACCTGACAGATGCTGAAATTGCAGCTGTTATGGGACATGAAATGACACATGCTTTAGAGGAGCATGCAAAAAGTAAAATCGGTGCACAAGCTTTAACTGATTTAGCTCTAGGCATCGGTTTAAGCTATGCGGGTAATAATGTAGGCCAGCTTGGTACTGCTGCCGCTCAGTTAGGTACACAAGTGGGTGTAGGCTTACCATATTCTCGTAGCTTGGAAAGTCGTGCTGACCAAGGTGGTTTAATGTTGATGGCGCGTGCAGGCTATAATCCAAATGCAGCGATTACGCTTTGGGAAAAAATGAATAAGCTTGAAGGTGGCGGTGGTTCATCATTCTTGTCTACTCACCCATCTAACTCACAACGTATTGGTGATATGCGTAAAAACTTACCTGCGGCAATGGCAGTTTATAATAGCCGTAAATAAGATATAAATTTTATATAGATAAAGAAAACGGATGCTTAAGCATCCGTTTTTTATTTAAGGAGCAGGGTTGGGCTGTTGGGTATGGATGGCCTCAATACCTTTTAGAACTTCACTTGGTAGTTCAATCTCAAATGCCTGAATATTTTCTTTGAGTTGATCTAAATTAGTGGCACCAATAATTGTGCTTGTCACAAAGAATTGTTGCTTAATAAAAGCTAAGGCCATTTGAGTTAAGCTTAGCCCATGCTTTTCTGCTAGCTGTGCGTATTGTTCAGTCGCCCATTCGCTTTGAGGGTTGCTGTAGCGGCTAAAGCGAGGGAATAGTGTTACACGAGCATTGGCGGGACGCGCACCATTTCTAAACTTACCCGTTAAGTAACCAAAAGCCAGAGGAGAGTAGGCGAGCAATCCGACATCCTCATATTTAGCAATCTCTGACATACCTATTTCATAAGTACGGTTAAGAAGACTATAAGGGTTTTGAACACTTACAAATTTACTGACACCTAGCTTTTCGGCTAAATGTAAAAATTTCATGGTGCCCCAGGGGGTTTCATTTGATAAACCAATATAGCGAATGCGCCCGCGATTAATCTCTTCTTGTAGAGCGAGTAATGTTTCTTCTAGAGGTGTTATGTCGTAATCATTTTCAGCTTGCTGATTGCCATAAGCGAGCGTACCAAAAAAGTTGGTATGACGTTCAGGCCAATGCAGTTGATAAAGGTCGATATAGTCCGTTTGGAGGCGTTTAAGTGATCCATCTAGAGCTTTGGCAATATGGTCACTGTTAAAGCGTGTATTGCCTTCTCGGATGTGTGTTCCTCCAAAGCCCGGACCTGCAATTTTAGATGCGAGAAAGATTTTGTCACGTTGTCCATGCTGGGCAAACCAATTACCAATAATCGTTTCAGTTGCACCATAAGTTTCAGGTTTTGGCGGAACGGAATACATCTCTGCCGTATCCCAAAAATATAAACCATGGGCCAAGGCGTAATTGAGTTGTTCAAAAGCTTCTTGTTGGGAGTTTTGCTCACCAAATGTCATGGTGCCTAAACAAATTTCTGGAAGTTTAAGGCCTGTGCGACTAAGTGGGTTAAATTGCATACAGCGGAATCCTTGGAAATTTTGAGTTAGCCTAACGGAGAATATGTATTCAACTTAAATCATAAAATTAGAATAGTTTGTAAGTTTTGTGTATTAACTCATTGTTGCATATAAAAAAAGCAAACCGAAGTTTGCTTTTTATTAAAAATTTAATGAATATTATTCTTCATCATCGTAGTCATCATCAGAAACAGTGTTTTCTTCTAATGATGCATCAAAAATAAGAATGGCTTTACCATCAGTTTGGATCATACCTTGATCTTCTAAGGTTTTGAGTACACGACCAACCATCTCACGTGAACATCCAACAATACGGCCAATTTCTTGACGAGTAATACGAATTTGACGACCATTCGGCAAAATCATTGCTTCTGGTTGAGAAGATAGATCGATTAAGCAACGTGCAATACGACCAGACACATCAATGAACGCAAGATCTGTCATTTTACGAGTCGTATTTTTTAGACGGCGAACTAATTGTGCAAAAACAGCATAGCTTAAGTCTGGGTATTGTTTGCTAAGTTCGTGGAAGTTGTCATAAGAGATCTCTGCAATTTCACAGACATCACGAGTTCGAACTTCGGCTGTACGTTGAGGGTTCGGTTCGAAAAGCCCCATTTCCCCAAAGAAATCGCCCGGATTTAAATACGCAACAACAATTTCACGTTCGTCATCTTCACGCAAAATAATTGAAACTGAGCCTTTTAAAATTAAATATAAAGATTTTGACTCTGTTCCGGCATCAACAATTGTGGTTCGTTTTGGATATCTGTTGATGTGAGCACGTTTTAACAATGCTTTAACGGATTCAGGTAGTTGCCCCGGAGATAAAGCATCTGTGCTGAGTTGTGAAAAATTTGAAGTCATGCTTAATATGTTCCGAATAGGGTAAACAATTCACACAAGCTCGAGATGAGCTATTACACAGAAGAGATGAAATTCCTTATCAACTCATTTTATGTTAGTGTACAAAACAAGGGTCTGTTGACATTTCACAGATGGTTGCAACATAAGACAATTCTTTTAGACGTACCAAATAAGAACTATGAAATTTAGCCATTCTAAATAAATAGATCTTAACAATGGAACGTACAAAATAACTTGGTCTTGCGCTATGCCTGCGCTGCTTTAATTGCAACTCAGATTATGGCTGAAATTTCACAAACTTTATTACAAAACTGGACAAAGGATTGCCATTGTCTGGGTTTTGCGTCTTATTTGGATTAATTTTTAGCTATAACGCAATCCATAGCTGAAATGTCAACAGACCCTGCTTAAATTTATAATTTTTTTTGGGTAGTTGCAATGCAAACAAGTGTACATTGGCTAGAGAATGTTGCTTTTGAAGCGAAATCGGATAGTGGGCATAGTGTCATCATGGACGGCTCACCTGAGTATGGTGGTGAAAACCGTGGTCCACGTCCTATGGAATTGATATTAATGGGACTTGGTGGGTGTGCTTCGTTTGATATTGTGACCATTTTAAAGAAATCTCGCCAAGATGTGACGAATGTTGTATGTAATTTAAAAGCTGAGCGCGCTGACGCAATTCCGGCTGTGTTTACTAAAATCCACTTACATTTTGTGGTAACTGGTAAAGCTGTGAAAGAAAAGCAGGTTGCAAAAGCAGTTGAATTGTCTGCCGAGAAATATTGTTCAGCAAGTAAAATGCTTTCCGATGGTGGTGTTGAAATTACACATGACTTCGAAATTATTGAAGCGGAATAAGGCCTTTTTTTGATAACTAGAAATTAAAAAAAGCTGACATGAGAGTTGGCTTTTTTTATTGTCAAAAATAACTAAAAAATAAAAGGAAGAATGAAAGTGAATATTCGTTCTGCTAAATCAAAAGATACTCAAGCTATATGTGATCTACTTAAACAGATGGGATACCCACAGCCTTTTGCTCTTATTCAAGAAAAATTTGAGATACTCCATAATGACGCTAACTCACAAATTTTGATTGCTGAAGAGAGGGGTAAAATTTATGGTTTTTTATCTCTCTACTTTATTCCGCAAATTGCCTTACAAGGTGACTTTGCCAAAATATGCTATCTGTGTGTTGATGAGAATATGCGTAGCAAAGGTGTAGGGCATTTACTCGTAAAGGAGGCTGAGCAACAAGCCAGACGCCGAGGGTGTGATCGAATGGAACTGCATTCAGGAATGCAAAGACCTTTGGCACATCAATTTTACCTAAGAGAAGGCTATGTCGAAGCGCCAAAGTATTTTCGTAAAGCTTTAAATTAACGAGCTGTATTTAGAAAAAGCTGAGGATCTACCCGAGCATTATTAAGGCTCATGCCCCAATGCAGATGAGGGCCTGTCACGCGTCCTGTTTTGCCTACTAAACCTAGTGTTTCTCCTTGGCGGATATGTTGGCCGTTCTCTACTTTAATTGCGCTTAAATGGCAGAACATGCTGACTAAGCCTTGGCCATGATCAATCAACACGGTTTGTCCATTAAAAAAATAAGATCCAGTTTGGATAACCACACCATCTGCGGGAGCAACAACTTTTTGCCCTACTGGCGCAGGAATATCTAGACCTGAGTGAGGCGCGCGTTCCTCGCCGTTAAAGAAGCGTTTTCTTCCAAAAGAGTTGCTAAATTTCCCTGAAGTCGGGCGTATAAATGTAGGTAGGGTTTGCCATGAGCTCTGTGTAAATGAGGTATACACATCATTTTGTTCTTTTGCTTCTTGAGCGTAGCGGTCTAATTGACTTTGGTTAGGGTTCACATAATCTTGGTTCGTGACTTTAATCCGTTGTTCTGCGTAAGGATAAGACTTAACTTCTATTTGAATCGGGGCTTTATTTGTGTCGAGTTGAATACTGCCGATTGGAGTAGATAATGGAATGCCAAGCACGGCATAACGTTGCTGACCTTCTTGGCTAATTAAAACAGGCTTTTGTTGAAAAGTGACCTGAGTAATATCAGTAGTTAGAGGAACAACTGCAATTCCACCAGGTCGTCTAGAGTCTTGGGGGAGCTGAGCGATTGCCAGTGCCGAAGTAAAAAGACAAGTTGTTGTTAATATAATATGTTTAAAGTGCATTTTTCATTTCAAAACGAGTAGGAAACTAGCAAGATAAACTAAAGCTTAATTACTAAATTCTCAATGAAGACTTTGTGAAAAGCGTAGTAAGAATAAGCATGAATCTAAATATTCAAGCATTTTAATAAAATGTAGCTGAACTGTACTTGAAATATATACAAAACAATCCCATATTATAATGGAGTTTTACTCACTGTTATTTTTATAACATTATGAAAAATATATAAAAATTTATTTGAAATTCGAAGAAGTGTTCCCATCTATTAGACAAGTACAAATTTGTTGTGAGGAATAACAAGAATGCGTTTTGAGAAATTTACAAACCGCTTGCAGCAAGCCCTCTCAGATGCTCAATCTTTAGCGATGGGTAAAGACCATACCGCTATCGCAGGTATTCATATTTTGTCTACCTTGTTAGAAGAGCCATCAAATATTAGTTTGTTGCAACAAGCAGGTGCACGGTTACCTGAACTTAAACAAAAGCTTGAGCAAGCTATAAAAGATGCGCCGACAATTGCCAATCCAACGGGTGATGTCAACTTAAACCCAGAAGCTGTGAAAGCACTTAATCTGGCAGACAGATATGCGCAAAAGGCAGGTGATGAATTTTTATCAACTGACTGGGTTTTATTAGGTTTGGCAGAGACCGGCGAAACTAAAAGTATTTTAAGTGCGGTAGGTGTAACTCCCGACAGCTTACGCAAAGTAATTGAACATATTCGAGGTAATGACAAAGTCATGAGTAATAATCACGAAGACCAACGTGACTCACTTAATAAATATACGATTGATTTAACAGAGCGTGCTTTATCTGGAAAACTTGATCCTGTCATTGGGCGTGACGATGAAATTCGCCGTACCATTCAGGTGTTATCGCGTCGTACCAAAAACAACCCTGTTCTTATTGGTGAGCCGGGCGTAGGTAAAACCGCTATTGTTGAAGGTTTGGCACAGCGTATTGTGAATGGTGAAGTGCCAGAGGGATTAAAAAATAAACGTGTTTTATCCCTCGACTTAGGTTCATTACTGGCTGGGGCTAAATATCGTGGTGAGTTTGAAGAACGTTTAAAAGCTGTTTTAAAAGACTTGGCAAAACACGAAGGCGAAATCATCCTGTTTATTGATGAGTTACATACACTCGTAGGTGCAGGTAAAGGTGATGGCGCGATGGATGCAGGTAATATGTTAAAACCTGCGTTGGCTCGTGGTGAATTGCGCTGTGTGGGTGCGACCACCTTAGATGAATATCGTCAATATATTGAAAAAGATGCAGCTTTAGAGCGTCGTTTCCAAAAAGTGCTAGTTGATGAGCCAAGTGTTGAAGATACGATTGCAATTTTACGTGGACTCAAAGAAAAATATGCCACTCACCATGGTGTGCAAATTTTAGACTCTGCGATTATTGCTGCGGCGAAAATGTCTCATCGTTACATCACTGATCGTCAATTACCAGACAAGGCAATTGATTTGATTGATGAGGCAGCTTCTCGTATAAAAATGGAGATTGACTCTAAACCTGAAGCACTCGATAAGCTCGATCGTCGTTTAATCCAGTTGAAAATGCAATTGGAAGCTGTGAAAAAAGATGAAGATGTCGGCAGTAAAGCTGAAGTCACTCATCTTGAAAAACAGATTGCTGAAGTCGAGAAAGAATACAACGATCTTGAAGAAATCTGGAAGTCTGAAAAAACTTTGGTAGAAGGTACTAAACAGGCTCAGGTGGAACTTGATAAAGCACGTATTGCTTTTGAGAAAGCTCAGCGTGAAGGCGATTTGGCTGAAGCAGCACGTTTACAGTATGGTGTAATTCCAGAGTTACAAAAACAACTGGAGCAAGATGAAGTTGCAGAAGAGAACGAAGAGCCAAAACTCATTCGTACTAAAGTGACTGAAAATGAAATTGCCGAAGTTGTTAGTGCTGCGACAGGTATCCCGGTTGCTAAAATGATGCAAGGCGAGCGTGAAAAACTTCTTAATATGGAAGAGTTTTTACATGACCGTGTTGTAGGGCAAGATGAAGCAGTTGTTGCAGTGTCTAATGCAGTACGCCGTTCACGTGCCGGTTTGTCTGACCCGAATCGTCCAAGTGGATCATTCTTGTTCTTGGGTCCAACAGGTGTTGGTAAAACAGAGTTGACTAAAGCTTTAGCTAACTTCTTGTTTGACAGTGATGATGCCATGATTCGTATCGACATGAGTGAATTCATGGAGAAACATTCTGTTAGCCGTTTGGTTGGTGCACCTCCAGGATATGTCGGTTATGAAGAAGGTGGTGTTTTAACTGAAGCTGTTCGCCGTAAGCCATATAGTGTGGTGTTGTTTGATGAGGTTGAAAAAGCACATCCAGATGTATTCAATATCTTGCTCCAGGTATTGGACGATGGCCGCTTAACCGATTCACAAGGTCGAGTAGTAGACTTTAAAAATACGGTAATTGTGATGACTTCGAACTTAGGTTCACAAGATGTACGTGAGCTAGGTGAGGGAGCAACAGACGATGAAGTGCGTACCATTGTAATGAATGCGGTAAGTCAGCATTTCCGTCCGGAATTTATTAACCGGATTGATGAGCTTGTGATTTTCCATTCACTCAAAAAAGCACAAATTCGTGGTATTGCCGATATTCAGTTGGATCGATTACGTTCGCGTCTTGTTGATCGTGACATGAGTCTAACTGTAGATGATACCGCTTTTGATTTATTGATTGATGCTGGTTTCGATCCTGTCTATGGCGCGCGTCCATTAAAACGTGCTATTCAACAACAGATTGAAAACACATTAGCACAAAAAATCTTGTCGGGTGATTTTGTTGCAGGTGATACTATTCTAGTTAAAGGCGAAAATGGGCATTTAGTCTTCGATAAAATGAAACTCAGCTAAGCTTTGTCTGCTAAAACCGAAAAGAGAATATGGAAACATATTCTCTTTTTTTATGGTGAATCAGTTTTTATGGTTGATGTGAGTAAAGCAATTATGGCATCTGAAACTTTCTGAGTTAATGTCTTTAACTTTTGTTCTGAGTGACCAGATAAAAAATAACGATAATGATAAATATGTTGTTGGTAAGAAATGCAAATAAAAAAGGTGCCCACAGGTTTTTCTGGGGTTTCACTTCCGCCAGATTTTAATAGCCCAGTACAACTGACAATAATATCAGCTTGTTGAAATAAGCTTTGACCCAGCCTACACATTTCCTCTGTGACTTGAGGTGACTCTGCTGTGTAAGTCTCTATTAACTTTGGATCGATATTTAAAATACTAATTTTAATGCTTGGGTCGTAGCTAACTAAGCCACCCAGTAAAATATCTGCACCACTATTTTTATGAATAGAAAACTGACTTGTTAAATAACCCGAACTCGCACTTTCAATAAAAGCAATTTTGAGCTGGCGATCTTCTAATAGTTGGCAGCACTGCTGAAGCATTATTTCACCTCGAATGGTGTTTATTTATAAATAGAATCGATTTACAGATAAATTATAAAATTACAGTAAGTGATTTAGCAGTGTCGTACAAGTCTGAGATAAAAATCTATAAAACAACTTGAATATTCACTAAATGCTTGTGTAATAGTTCAGGTTTTAAAATGATCAATGTTAATTGTCGGGAAGTCTATTTATAACATTGCGACATGTTTAAAAAATTGTTAATTTTGTTCGATATAACGAACAATAACAATTTAGGATAAATGCAATGAACAATAAACAAGGACCTGCGCTGTGTATTTTAGGTTGTATTATACTGATACCAATTAACGTATGGGGTGCGCAGCCTCTAAGTGAAGGGGCCTTAGCAACACAAACAGGGGCAGTAAATGCAGCTTTACCTGTGATTATTGCGAAAGCTCAAGACGATGCTAAGAAACCAATGATAGAACAACAACAAGCACGTCAGGTGTTAGGTGATAATTATTTACAGCAAGTTCGATGGGATGCACTTAGAACAAGTGTACTTTCACCTTATCAAGAACAAAAACAAAACCATGTTATCGATAGTAAAGAAAAGAAGAAACTGGAAATGATGGCATTACCCGAAAGAGCAGACCGATTTACCAAATATGATTTTGAATCAAAAAATGTTCATGGTGAGGTTATTATTACCGTGAAGTAATAATAACCTCTAATCTTATTAATATTGATCTAGACCAGGATGCTGGATTTTCCATGCACGGTGGATTTTCTGATTACGTTTAAAATCAGGGCCAATGGTTTCAGAAGTGATTTCTTCAACCTGAAAAATAGCTTCGATCTCTTCATCCATTTCAAAACCACGATAGTTGTTTGAGAAATAGAGCGTTCCTTCACTGTTTAAACGATTCATTGCACGTTTAATGAGTGAAACATGGTCACGTTGGACGTCGAAAGTACCATAGAACTTTTTAGAGTTTGAGAATGTCGGTGGATCGATAAAAATAAGGTCATATTGTTCGTGACCTTCTTTTAACCACTCAAAACAGTCGCTCGCAAAGAACATGTGCTGTTCATCTGCGTGATCTACAGTCAGGCCATTTAAAACGAAGTTTTCTTTTGACCAGCTTAAGTAGGTATTAGATAAGTCTACACTTGTCGTGCTTGCAGCACCGCCTAAAGCAGCATGTAAGCTTGCTGTAGAGGTGTAGCTATATAAGTTCAAGAAGTGCTTACCACGAGCTTCTTGAGCAATACGTAAACGCATTTGACGGTGGTCGAGGAATAAACCTGTATCTAGGTAATCTGTCAGGTTAACTAAAATTTTAGCTTTACCTTCCTGAACGATAAAACGTTTTGAAGCTGTGCTTTGTTTTGTATATTGATTTGTACCAGTTTGGCGCGCACGTGTCTTAATGAAGATAGCATCGCGGTTTAAACCAGTAACAGCACGAATTGCAGCGAGTGCTAAATTAAAACGTTTTTTTGCTTTTTCAGGATCGATTGTTTTTGGTGGTGCATATTCCTGCACATGTAAGCGATCGCCATATAAATCTACAGCGACATTAAAGTCAGGTAAGTCTGCATCATACAAACGTAAGCAATAAACATTTTCTTTCGTTGCCCATTTTTTCAATGCAGCCATATTTTTTTGCAAACGATTAGCAAAATCTTGAGCTTCTTCCATTTCAATAGGTTGAGCTTGCCAAGTTGCTAAGAATGGCTGAGTTACTTTTTCTGGCTTAATTGAACCAAAACGAATGTAAATTGGTAACTTACCATTCATTAAACGTAAGGTTTCAGGTGCTTCAAACGCTAAAACATCGGCTTTTTCAATTTGCGCTGCAATAATTGCTGCATATTGATTTGGGAAATGTTTTTGTAGAAGTGCAGATAGACCTAAGTAAAGAGAGCGGTTAGATGCTTTATCACCTAAACGTTCACCATATGGAGGGTTAGTCACAATAAATGCAGTTTTGCCTTCAGCTGAAAAATCAGGCCAGTCCGCTAAAGTACGTTCTTCAATCTGAATTTGACCTAATACTTTTTCAAAACCTGCCGCAATAATATTTTCACGAGTAGCTTTTACAGCTTCCCAGTCTGCATCGTAGGCATAAAACTTAGGTAAAGGTAATTCAAGCGCCTTTTCGTGACGTTCTGCTGCTTCAGCTTTAAGTGAAAGCCAAAGTTCACGGTCATGACCATGCCAACCATTAAAACCAAAACGGCGTACAAGTCCTGGTGCACGGTCAGTTAAAATCATTAATGCTTCAATAATAAATGTACCTGAACCACACATCGGGTCGAGCACAATCTCTGGGTTGCGCTGTTGAAGCTGAGCTTTTTGTAAGATTGCCGCAGCAAGGTTTTCTTTGATTGGTGCATCCGTCATATAACGACGGTAACCACGTTTATGTAATGAATCACCTGATAAATCTAGGCAATATGTATGCTCAGTTTTACCTGCTAAAACATACAACGTAATTTCTGGTTGTTTAGTATCAATGCTCGGACGACGACCTACAGCTTCCATAAAGGAATCTACAACACCATCTTTTGCTCTAAGTGTTGCAAATTGAGTGTTAACCTTAATTTCACGTTCAGCATGTAAGCGAATAGCGAAGGTACTTTGTGGTGCAAAAATAAGTGACCAATCAAAGCTAATCGCACCTTCATAAAGCTCTTCTGCTACATCACGTGCATCGTGTGTATGTTCAAGTTCATAAGTATGAATAGGCAATAAAACACGAGAAGCAAGGCGCGACCACATACAGATGCGGTAAGCATGTTCAAGCGTCCCTTCAATGATTAAACGTCCTGCTTTACGTTCTGTCACTTTGGTGCCAAGCTGTTCTATTTCTTCTTGTAAGAGGGCTTCTAAACCATCAGCACAAGTAATCCAATAGTGGTTTAAACGTAAAGAGGTATTCATAAACTCGATTGACCAAAACATATAAATATTAACGATGCAAAGTTTAACTTATTTTGATGTGTAAAGGTTTTTAAATTATTGCAACCTATCATAATCCAACCAATAAACTGATTTTTAAAGATTAAAACAATTAAAGTGGTATGTATTTTGCTAACTCAATCCTATCAAGGGTTATTTAATTAACAAACATAGCCAGTTTTTAACCACTTTATTATTTTAAATTGATGGGGTAATTATAAATGAAAGACATGATGGGGAATGGTTTTATTGCTAATGCAGATGCTTTCTCAGTATCTACACAAATATATGTACGCATGCGTAGGGTGACGGGGCGGGTAATAGATGCAATGTACGTTGTCCAAAATAAAGATTATGCAAAATATGTCATTGCGCTGGCACTAGAATCAGAGGATGACGAATTAAAACGATGTGTTGAACGATTGAAATCGTTGGTTGATACAATACCTGAGCCTTCTCAAAAAGAAAAAATTGCTGTTGTTAAAGTCGATGAAGAGTCGGAAATTACCGCCGAGGATATTTATCGGGCACAAGTTCCGCACCATTACATTGGTGCATTAAGGTAATTGCCAATAAGGTTCTAAATTTTCTGGTCAATTTAGGGCCTTATTCTGTAAAGTTCTTCTGCGAAAAGAGCGGAATTCAGCTACACTATGCACGTTTTCGCGATTCGACCCATAGGAATCCATTATGCATATTGCAGCGTTGCATCAACCGAGCCAGGTTCAGCTCAATCAAGACGGAAATTTAAAACATTTTTTAACGATTGAGGGACTTTCAAAAGAAAACCTCACCAAGATTTTAGATACCGCACAAAGCTTTTTAGACGATAATAATAATTTAATTAACCGTCCGCTCTTAGAGGGATTGACGGTTATGAATCTCTTCTTTGAAAACTCCACACGTACCCGTACTACTTTTGAAGCAGCAGCAAAACGTTTGTCTGCCAATGTACTGAACATTGATATTGCACGTTCAAGTACTTCAAAAGGTGAAACTCTGCGCGATACGCTCTGGAACCTTGAAGCAATGGCAGCGGATATCTTTGTTGTTCGCCATTCATCTTCGGGTGCTGCACATTTCATTGCTAAAGATGTATGTCCAAAGGTCGCGATTATTAATGCAGGGGATGGACGTCATGCTCATCCGACGCAAGCGATGCTTGATATGCTGACTATTCGCCGTGAAACTAAAAAACCATTTGAAGATTTAAGCGTTGCTATTATCGGGGATATTAAACACTCTCGTGTAGCACGTTCGGATGTAGCTGCATTACAAACTCTAGGTTGTAAAGACATTCGTGTGATTGCACCGAATACATTATTGCCAGTGGGCTTTTCGGAATATGGCGAGCACGTTCGTTTGTTTAACAAGATGGATGAAGGTATTACCGATTGTGATGTGATTATTGCCTTACGTATTCAAAACGAACGTATTGACTCTCCAGCGTTATCTTCACAGTCTGAATTTTACAGAATGTATGGTTTAAACAAAGAACGTCTTGGTTTAGCTAAACCAGATTGCATTGTGATGCATCCGGGACCAATGAACCGTGGTGTAGAAATTGATTCAAGTGTTGCTGATGGAGATCAGTCGGTTATTTTAAAACAAGTAACCAATGGTATTGCAGTTCGTATGGCCGTATTGGCGTTATCGATGCAAGGCCAACTCCAAGAGCAAGGTTTAATTGAAGCGATTACGTTGTAAGGAATGGATCACATGAGTATTGTAAAAATTGAAAATGTACGTGTGTTAGACCCAATCCAAAAAACAGACAGCGTACAAACTGTATATATTGAAAATGGCAAGTTGGTTGCTCCAGTAGAGCAAGTGGAGCAAACCATTGACGGCCAAGGCAAATGGTTAATGCCAACCATGGTTGATTTATGCGCGCGTTTGCGTGAGCCGGGTCAACAGCAACATGGGACATTGAAATCGGAAGGTAAGGCAGCACGTGGCAATGGTATTTTGCATGTTATTACACCACCTGATTCAAAGCCGATTGTACAAGACAACGGTGCTCTCATTCATGGCTTGATTGAAAAGGCATGGCATGATGGGGGCATTCATATGCATATCATTGGTGCTCAGACCCAAGGTTTAAATGGTAAGCAACCAGCAAACATGGCGGGCCTGAAAAAAGGTGGTTGTACTGCTGTTTCTAATGCGAATGCTGCTTTTGAAAATGACGATGTAGTTATTCGTACCTTGGAATATGCAGCGGGTCTTGGTCTAACGGTTGTGTTTTATGCTGAAGAGCCACAGATTGCTAAAGACGGATGTGCACACGAAGGCTTTATTGCTTCTCGCCAAGGTTTGCCAATGATTCCGGCAATTGCTGAAACTGTGGCGATTGCGAAATATTTGCTTATGATTGAAGCAACTGGCGTAAAAGCCCACTTTGGTTTGTTATCTTGTGGTGCATCGGTTGAATTAATCCGCGCAGCAAAAGCAAAAGGTTTACCTGTGACTGCCGATGTAGCAATGCATCAGTTGCATTTAACTGAACACTTAACTGATGGTTTCAATTCGCTAGCACATGTTCGTCCACCATTGCGTTCTGAGCAAGATAAAGAACTTTTACGTCAAGGTTTAAAAGAGGGCGTGATTGATGCAATTTGTACGCATCACGAACCTTTAAGCAGCTCCGCAAAAATGGCACCATTTGCTGAAACTCAACCGGGCATTACTGCTTTTGATACTTATGTATCTTTAGGCATTCAACTCATTAATGAAGGCTTATTTGAACCTTTAGAGTGGGTGGAGAAAGTGACTAGCGTACCTGCGCAGGTTGCCAATATGACTACGCGTTGGAAAGATGAAGCAGGATGGGTGTTAGTCGATCCTGAATTAAGCTGGACAGTAAGCAAAGACACGATTTTATCGCAAGGGAAAAATACTCCATTGTTGGGCCAAAACCTTAGCGGTAAAGTACTTCAAACTTTTGCTAACTGATAAAGTGGTTATTTAAAGTAAATTTAAAATATAAACAGGTAGATCAATAAGATCTGCCTGTTTTGTAAAGACTAGATGCAAATTTGTATATAAATTATTTAAAAAACAATAAAAGATTGAACGCAGATTAGAATAAAAAACTATCAGCAAAGAGAAGTATTTGAATAATCAAAAGTTGCTGGTTACGACGTATAAAATTCGGGAGAATAACCAATGTCGATAAACCCTATAGAACTGCTTAAAGAAAAAGTATCATCAACTATATTAAATAATCAGGACGGATACCTAGGCGAAAAATCGAATGCTTTATCTAAGTTTTATCCAATTTTACTTTCATTGTTAGCTGCTAAACCTGATCTTATTGGACAATTAAAAAATAGTTTGACTCCTTCATTATCAGACCTCTTTTCTCATAATGACCAAATCAAGAATACGGTACTTACTCATTTAAGCGGTACGGCACCAAATAATGAAATCGAAAGTACACTCAATAGTGCAATTAAACCCAGCCTTAATGCAATTTCGGATGTTGCCGGAAATGATCAACAAAGTATTGTGAATTATTTACGTCAGCATGCCGAAACAATTCGTTCACATTTACCGGGATGGGCTGTTGGCCTATTAGCGCCACTAGGGCTTGGTGCAGGCTTGTCTTCTGTTACACCGTCAACAGCACCACCACTTGCCGCTGCGACTGAAAATACAGGCAAATCTCGTGGATTCTTGCCTATTATTGCACTCATTATTCTGGGTCTTATCATTGCTTGGTTATGGCGTTCTTGCCAACATAAGGAGGCTGTGCCAGCACCAGAACCAACGGGTGCAAGTGGTGTTGAAGCTACTACCGCAGCTGCACCTGCGAGTTTAACATTAAGCACAGATGATAAAGGTGCTGTGAGCCAGTGTCAGGCAGGTATTGGAGATCAAGGATTCTTAGCAACACTACAAACTCAAGTTAAACAGGTTTTCTCATCAACCCAAGATTGTAATGTTGATACTAGTCAAACATATGCAGCTGGATTTACAGATAAAGATGCACTTGCTGGCGTGCTTGGTGCCTTAAAAGGTGTGCCAAATGCATCTTTAGAATGGATAGGTGACAAAATTACTTTGAAAGCAGGTGATGCAGCAGCATTAGCAGCATTAACCGCAAAAGTAAAAGCTCTTGTTCCTCACACTGAAGTTGTTTCTACTGCACCAGAAACAGCTGAGCAATCTGTAAGCAATAGTTTAACTGCTTCGCAAACTGCTCTAGGCTCAATTGATCCGAATAATGTCGATGTAAATGCTTTAGTAAAAGCACTTAACTTGCAAATCATTAACTTTGCGAGTGGCTCAAGTGATATTCCAGCAGACAACAAAGCCATTCTTGATCAAGCTGCAACACTTTTAAATAAAGTCAGTGGTGTGAAATTAAATGTGGGTGGTCATACTGACTCGACAGGTAATGCAGCAGCAAATAAAGCTTTATCACAACGCCGTGCTCAAGCAGTAGTTGACTATTTAATATCTAAAGGTGTAGACGGGACTAAATTAGTTGCACAAGGCCATGGCTCTGATCAGCCTGTTGCAGAGAATACAACAGAAGAAGGACGTTTTAAAAACCGTCGTATTGAGTTTTCAGTAGCTCAATAATATTCTGATTTATGAAAAATTAGATATTTTAATTTGAAAAAAGCTTCTCATTTTGAGAAGCTTTTTTGTTGAAATAAATAGTGTTGGATCGATATGAAAATCAGTTTGGTGGGAAGTGGGCGAGTTGCCTTTCATTTGGCAAAGGCTTTATTGGGCCAAGGTCATCACATCGTACAAGTCTATGCGCGTGATTTTGAGAAAACCCAAAAGTTTGCAGTGCAATTTCAGGCAAAAGCATGTCAGTCACTTCAACAATTCCAATCAACTGATCTTATTATTTTAGCGGTTTCAGACAGTGCAATTGCAGAGCTTGTAAAACAGATTCATGAATTGTTTCCTGAAACACTTATGGTTCATACCTCTGGTAGCACAGATATTGAAGTCATTAGTCATGTGCATACAAAAGCAGGGGTATTTTATCCATTACAAACATTTAGCCTTGAGAGAGACGTTGACTGGTCTGCAACACCATTATTTGTTGAAGCGGTAACAGATACTGATCAAGAACTACTTTCAGATTTAGCAAATAGTCTAAGTAAACGAGTATATCAATACACCTCAAAACAGCGTTTAACTTTGCATTTGGCAGCTGTGTTTGCTTGTAACTTTAGTAACTATTGTTTTGATATGGCAAAGCAGGTTGTAGATAAAGAGCAGGTCGACTTTAGCTTGCTCTATCCTTTAATTATAGAAACAGCAAAAAAAGCGACTGAAAATGATCCAAAGCAAATGCAAACAGGGCCTGCAGTAAGGGGAGATCAGAATATCTTGGCAATGCATCAAGACTTATTAGCTCAAGCAAATCAAGATGACTTAAAACAGGTCTATCAACTTTTAAGTGATGGCATCGTGAAGCGCCATCACTCGGACTAAAGCTTGCTTAAAATTAAGGTTCGCCGTTATTGCCCCATTTTAAGAAACCAGCACGTTGATTTAAACGTTCAAAATATTGGTCGACATGCTTAAGCGTTGGATGGTCAAAAGGAGTGGCCTTCCAGCGTTGTACAGACAGACCAATTGGAATATCGGCCAAGCTAAATTGTGAACCAGCAACATAGGCCTGAGTTTTTTCAAGTTGTTGATCGAGAATCTGTATATGATGATTCCAGTCATCAATACCTTGTTGTAATAAGTTTGGATCTTGATGATCTGGAGAATGTCTCAAGAGAGACATAATTGTATAAGTCCAGCTGTTATTCAGTTCGATGGCTTGCCAATCAATCCACTGATCAACAAAGAATCTTTCTTTCGCTTGAGTAGGGTAAAGCTGATGTTCTTTATCGTAAGCATTTGCCAAATAACGGATAATACTGTTGGACTGCCAAAGGACTAAATCGCCATCTAAAACAACAGGAATTTGCCCATTTGGGTTTAATTGTAAATATTCAGGTGATTGAGCGGAGCGAAAGCCTCGTCCCCAATCTTCTCTTTCATATTCAAGATTTAGTTCTTCGCACAACCATAAGACTTTGCGTACATTAATGGAGTTATCGCGCCCTAAAATTTTTAACATGTGGTGTCCTTAGTATTTTTAGTGTGGCAAGTACCAGTTTCTATAAATAGCTAGATTCGCTTAGATTGGCAATTATTAATTAGAAAGAAGAAATACTATAGATCAGATATATTTAATTTCTTTTTATATAAAAAAGAAAAGGCCTAGTTTATTACTAAGCCTTTTTTATTATTTACTTAATCTTTTTAAAAATAAAGTCATTAATCTTATGACCTGACTCAATACCACGGCGTTCAAACTTAGTCACTGGGCGCCACTCTGGACGAGGGTAGCTGTTGCCTTTACCCGCCAAGTTTTCAAGATCTGGACGGTTGTCTAAAATATCAAGCATCCATTCAGCATACGGTTCCCAGTCTGTTGCTGCGTGGAATGTACCACCAAGCTCAAGTTTTTGTTCAACCAATTGCATACGCTCATGAATAACAAAACGACGTTTGAAATGACGTTTCTTTTGCCATGGGTCTGGGAAGTAAAGTTGTACGCAGTTAATGCTGTTGTCTGGCATTTCACGTAAAACCTGAATCGCGTCTGCATCAAGTACACGTAAGTTTTTAAGTTCCGCCATACCTGCTTCATAAAGACACTGAGCAATACCAGGTACGTGAACTTCAATACCCACATAGTTGCGTTCAGGGTTTGCTTTTGCCATAAGCACTAATGAACGACCCATACCAAAACCGATTTCAACAGTTAAAGGACGTTCTGGATGTTCGAAGTGCTGACGTAAGTCACCAACAGGATATTCCAAAATTAAATCGCGATGTTGTTCTAATGCCGTGCGTTGAGACGTATTAAGTGGTGCTGAACGACGCATAAACGTCACAATTTCACGGTGTTCAGGCAAATTGTCTAAGTCTGCAATTTGCGTTTCTAACTGATCGATCGACATAACCTTGGCAATATTGAAATTCAAATGCGGTATTTTAAGTCTTCATGTGGTCAAGTCAAATGTTTCGGTGTTTTTCTTCATGTAGATGTCATGTTCAATATTTAATCTAAGAATCTATATAAATTTCAAATGAACATATTTACTCATGAAAACTTTTCAATTACGCACACTTTCTGTGCTATTAGGGGCACTTGGTGCTTTTACATATAGTCCTTGGGCACAAGCACAGCTCATGTTTAGTCAATATGTTGACGGCAGTAGTAACCGCAAAGGTTTGGAAATTTATAATCCAGATGCGACTACAGTTAATTTAGCCGACTATGAAATTCAACAATTTAATAATGGCGGTACAGCAAAAACAGCGACTTTCCGTTTACAAGGATCGTTAACCAGTAAGCAGAAGTTTTTAGTAGGTCGTTCTGAGTTGCAGGCTGAACTTGGCAGTAAAGTAAATCAGATCGCTGCATTATCTTTTAATGGAGATGATGCGGTTGTACTTGTGTATAAAGGTACGCCTGTAGACCGTTTTGGGCGTATTGGTGAGCGACCAGAAACAGGATGGGGAACAGCCGTTTCGAGCTTAGGAAATAGTTTTAAGCGTATTGAAACTGAGAACTCAGCTTTAAGTATTGATGCAACTGCAGCATTTGATTTGGACCGTTCATGGTCAGCTTGGACAAACCGAAATGACTTTTCAAATTTATCTGGCTCAATAACACAGCCACCTGTTGAAACGGTGAGTTGTTCAAGCTCCGATACACCAATTGCTGATTTATCAACCGCAGCACAAAACCAGAGCTATACTGTACGTGGGGTAATTACTGCCGACTACCGCTATGCCAATGGTTTCTCTGGTTTTTATGTGCAGACACCAGATACGAAAGCGCGTGCAAATGTCAGCAATGCTATTTTTGTTTATATTCCAAATAGTAGTACGGTAAAAGGCGGACAAGTTGGCGATGAGGTTATTTTGCGTGGTCGTTTAACAACTTATCAAAACCAATTGCAATTAGATCAATTACAACAAGATATTCAAACTTGTAATAGCAATATGGCAAATCAGGTGCAGCCGATTAGCCTTGAACTTCCATTTGCTAGCTTAACAGGTGGTTCAACTCATTCTCCGCAGCGTTATCAAGGTATGTTGGTTAAATTACCTCAGACTTTAACGGTAAGCGAGAACTACAATTATGGCCGTTATGGTGAATTATCTCTAAGCTTAGGTCGCTTATATATTCCGACTAATTTATATCCAGCGTTATCTCCTGAAGCTAAAGCTCTTGCTCAGAAGAATTTATTGTCGAAAATTATTTTTGATGACGGCTATAACAATCAAAACCGTACTCCGTGGTTACCGACAAATTTTAGTGCTGCTAATACGCTACGTTCAGGTTATCAACTTAAAAATGCTGAAGGTATTTTAGAATATCGTTTTAATGGTTGGCGTGTGCAACCAGTGCTTGGACGCAATCAACCTGAAGTAATTACTCAAACAAACCCGCGTCAAAGTGTCATTACCAAAAATGCTAATCACATTCGCGTAGCTTCATTTAACGTTTTGAACTATGACAATGGCGCAACGGGTTTCCCAACGGAGCGCGGTGCAACGACACAAGCTGAGTTTGATAAACAGCATCGTAAAATTGTGAGTGCATTAAAAGCGATTGATGCTGATGTGTATGGTTTAATGGAAATTGCGAACAATGGTTATGGTCCGAACAGTGCAATTGCTCATTTAACCAGTGCTTTAGGTTGTGATTGGAAATACGTTGTTCCTGAAAACTTAGACCGTTTAGGTGGTGATGCGATTGCGGTTGCTATTATTTATAACAGCAAGCGTGTTAAGCCTTTGAATAAACCCGTTGTGCTTGATTTGGGTGACAAGAACCGAACAACATTGGCGCAAAGTTTCCAAGCCGTTCGTGGTAATAAAACCTTTACCGTTATTCCAAATCACTTAAAATCGAAAAGCTGTAGTGGGGTGGATGCTAGCTCTATTGATGCAGACCAAAAAGATGGTCAAGGCTGTTGGAACCCGACTCGTGTGAAAGCAGTTGATCAAATTGTGCAGTGGTTAGCAAAAAATCCAACTCAAGTGCCTAAGCAAAATGCTTTACTTGTAGGGGATATGAATAGCTACGCAAAAGAAGAACCTATTTTGTCATTTGAAAAAGCGAACTACAAAGTTTTGTTGAACGACGCTAAGGTAGGACAGGGTGCAGAGGTATATAGCTATGTGTTTGGTGTTGCGAGTGATGCCAATGGAAATGGTGGAGCGGGTAATTTAGACCATGCAATTGCTGATGCAGCTCTATATCCAAAAGTAGTCAGAACCTTTGCATGGCATATCAATGCAGATGAGCCAACCGTTTTAGATTACAACGAAGAATATAAAACTGATGAGCAAAAGGCATTGTTCTATGCTGAAGATGCTTATCGTTCTTCGGATCATGATCCAGTAATTGTTGATCTGGATTTAAATGGTAAAGATTCAAGCCAGCCTGATGATGATAAGAAAAACGGTATTTTTGATTTCTTAACTGAATTAATGAATTGGATTAGCCAGCTTTTTAAACGTAATTAATGGAAAAATTGCGTGACGTAAATGTGTTTTATCATATTTTAAACAATCGTCACGCAAGACAACTTGCAAGGAATAAATTTTTCAAGAATATTAGATGGTGTAAGTATTTTATAAGTTTACGCTTTTTTACAATTAAAGAATTGTGCAAACCTTGCAGGTTTTCTAGAAGCAATTTAAAACGTTAATATGAGATAACAAGGATCAGATATGAAATTATATTATTCGCCAGGCGCATGTTCTTTAGCTGCACATATTATTTTAAATGAAATTAATGTTGATTTTGACTTGGAACGAGTAAATTTAAAAACACATAAAACAGAAAAAGGTGCAGATTATTACGAGATTAATCCAAAAGGATATGTACCAGCTTTAGAAATTAACCCTGGTTTAATGTTAACTGAGAACGTGGCGATTTTACCTTTCCTTGCCCAGCACGATCCTAAGCAGGATTTAATTCCGCCATCGGGTATGGGCCGTGCGAAAGTATTGGAATGGTTGGGTTATTTGAACTCTGAATTGCATGATGCTTATGCAGTTTTCTTTGGGGCACCGTTAACGAGCGATGAAAAAACCAAAGCTTATGCAGAAATCGACCGTCTTTTAAAATATATCGATAACTATTTGTCTGAATCTGATTACGATTATTTGGTAAATGATAATTTTGGTCCAGCAGATGCTTATCTATTTGTTTTAACAAATTGGTCAAACTCAATTGAGCATGACTTAACACCTTATAAGCACATTATTGCATTACGCAATAAAGTTGCAGAGCGTCAATCTGTACAAATTGCGATGCGTGACGAAGGCTTAATTTCATAAAAGATTTTAAGAGCCAAAAAAAAGCCCCTAATCAATAGGGGCTTTTTTATACTAAAAACGATTAGTGTTGAGCGTCTTTTTTCACTTCAGCAGCGGTATTCTCAACAGCTTGAGCTGTATCAGCAGTCGCTTTACGTGCAGTCGCTTCTGTTTCAGCTGCAGCTTTAGCAGTCGCGTCAGCAGCGTGATCGGTTGCAGCATCGATCTTCTCAGCAGCATTATCAGTTGCAGTTGCAATATCGTCAGCAGCTTTATCACCAGCAGATTTGATATCAGCACTTGCTTGTTGAGCAGCATTTTCTAAGTGTTCACCTGTAGTCGCACCAGTTTCTGGAGCTTTATCTTTATTACAACCAACAAGGGCAACAGTCGCAGCAAGACCTAAAGCAACAAGTAATTTATTCATTGTGTTTTTCCTTCTAATTCATGGCATCCAAATATGGATGTCTAAAATATAAACATAAAGTAAATGATTAATAAAGATCGAAAATTGTTAAAAAGTTGTAACTCTAGTATTAAAAAAGCCTAGCATTTTGTAATGCTAGGCTTGAAATAAATAATAATGATTTTGACCGATTTTACTGCCCAGAACGGATGATGTAATCAAACGCAGAGAGTGATGCTTTAGCACCTTCACCTGTAGCAATAATGATTTGCTTGTAAGGTACAGTCGTACAGTCACCCGCAGCAAATACACCTTGCACATTGGTTTCGTTGCGGTCATTCACAATGATCTCGCCACGGTTGGTTAATTCAACTTCACTGTCTTTCAAGAAGTCAGTGTTTGGCAGTAAACCAATCTGTACAAAGATCCCTGCAAGCTCGACCACATGCTCTTCATCCGTCGCACGGTCTTTATATTTAAGACCAGTCACTTGTGATCCGTCACCTAACACTTCTGTACTTAAGGCATTCATAATCACCGTTGTGTTTGGCAAGCTATGCAATTTGTTTTGCAAGACTTGGTCTGCACGAAGTTTGGTATCGAATTCAACCAGAGTTACATGCTCAACAATCCCCGCAAGATCAATTGCAGCTTCTACGCCTGAGTTACCACCACCAATCACAGCAACACGTTTACCTTTGAACAGTGGACCATCACAGTGTGGGCAGTACGCGACACCACGGGTACGGTATTCTTGCTCACCCGGTACATTCATCTCTCTCCAACGTGCACCTGTAGAAAGGATTACAGTTTTTGATTCAAGTTTTGCACCGTTTTCAAGTTCAACTGCAACCAGACCGTTTTCAGTTTGGTTTGCACCTGTGATTTTGCTGACACGTTGCAGGTTCATGATATCGACATCGTATTCACGAACATGTGCTTCCATCTCGGCAGCAAACTTAGGACCTTGGGTCTTTTGCACAGACGTGAAGTTTTCAATGTCCATGGTGTCCATGACCTGACCACCAAAGCGTTCAGCCACGATACCTGTGTTAATACCTTTACGTGCAGCATAGATTGCAGCTGTTGCACCTGCAGGGCCACCACCAATCACCAATACATCAAACGCATCTTTGGCATTCAGTACTGCTGCATCTTTTTCAGCTGAGTTGGTATCAAGTTTTGCCACAATCTCTTCAAGGGTCATACGACCTTGACCAATGTGCTCGTTGTCTTGGAACACCATTGGTACAGCCATGATTTTGCGTTGTTCCACTTCGTCTTGGAAGAATGAACCATCAATCATGGTTGCCGTGGTGTTCGGGTTATAAATGGCAATCAGGTTAAGCGCCTGTACCACATCCGGACAGTTATGACAGCTTAAGGATACAAACACATCAAAGTTTGCTTTGAGGTTTAAGCCTTTAATCTGATTTAAAACTTCATCCGACACTTTAGGTGCATAGCCAGACACTTGTAACAGTGCCAAGATCAAAGATGTAAACTCATGGCCCATTGGCAAGCCTGCAAAGAACACACGAGGTTGTTCACCTGCTTTAGCCACACCAAAGCTTGGACGACGTGTATTGTTGCCATCAAAACGGGCAGTCACCTTGTCAGAAAGCTCAGCGATTTCACTCACCAACTCTTTAATTTGAGCTGCTTTATCTGATTCATCTAAAGCAGCAACTAATTCGATTGGACTTTCTAGACGTTCTAAGTAAGCTTTTAATTGAGTTTTAATGTTTTGATCTAACATCTGTTTTTACTCCAATGCATCCAAATTCTTTCAATAGATGCATAGTACGTGAAAACACAAAATAGGTAAAACAGTATGTTTTTATAGATTTAATCGGTTTTTTGAATTGCTGGAGCTATTAATAAATAAGATCAATAATTTATATCTAAAATACGCTTTTTTATCTTTTGTTGTGTTTTAAAGTGAAAGTATTTAAAAATTTATATATGTTATATGGCTGTAAAGATTTTATGTCATAACATTAAAAGGTACTTTCATGTCATTGCAACGCGGCATTTATCAGCATTATAAAGGTAATCTCTATCAAGTTTTTTCTGTGGCAAAACACAGCGAGACTGAAGAAGAGTTAGTCGTTTATCAGTGTCTTTATGGTGACTATTCAACTTGGGTACGTCCGCTAAATATGTTTACTGAAACGGTTCAAATGGCTGATGGAAGTATCGTGCCGCGTTTCAAGTTAATTCAAAGCACTTAACTCAAACGACTTTTATATAAAATAACGATTTTAAAGGGTGAATATATGCCAAATACTTTTTTCTTACAAAGAGTTGCCGATTTATATGACACCTTTAAACGACATGATGCACAGCAGACAGATCGTTTGCTGCGGTATCGTAATATTGAGGCGGAGTCTGCAAAATTACTATCGCAATTTATTCGGATGCAGCAAGCCAAATCAATTTTAGAAATCGGTACTTCAACAGGTTATTCTACTTTATGGCTTGCTGAGGCTGTTCAAGCTACTCATGGAAAAGTAACCACGCTTGAAATTGACGCCAATCGTAGTAATGAAGCTAAACGCCATGCAACCGAACTAGCATTAGATGAATTGGTTGATTTTTGGGTTGGAGATGCAGCCGATTACCTAAAAGAAACTCAGGAAACTTTCGATTTTATTTTGTTAGATGCTGAGCGACCTGCTTACGAGAATTATTGGCCAGATTTAAAACGTTTAATGAAGCCAAAAGGTGGCGTACTCATTATTGATAATGTTATTTCACATGCGGCTGAAGTCAGTTCATTCTTAGCTTTAATTAAAAAAGATGAAAATTTTATGAGCAGTATTTTGCCGGTAGGCGCTGGTTTATGCATTGTAGTGGCAAGGTAAGCCATTTAAAAATCTGATTTATTCATTCATAAAGGCCTGTTCAAAGCAGGCCTTATTTCATTATGTTATGAAGCATTCACTAAAGATAGGCGAGTAAAGTGTAAGTCGAATTCTAAATATTTATGTACAAAAGCAGCTTTGTCTGTTGATCGTAATAAGTTGTCATAAATAAATTCTGGTACAGGATGATAAAGTTCACCTGAACCATCGCTATAAAATATTTTTAGATGACGTGAAGTCGCATTGTATTTCCATGAAGTGACTGCCACAGTATTCGCCATAAATTTTTCCCCTTTTATTTCATATTACTTAAGCTCAAAAAACATCGGTTATTTATTCGACATTACTCAAACTTCATGTAATGGGGAAGGGCATAATTGTAAAAGTATCAGTAGAAAATGTGATGTGCTTATTCAAAACAGAAGAACCATCCGATGAGGGATGGTTCTTTGAGTTTTTAAAATCTAATAAGAGATTAGATTTTACCAACTAGGTCGATAGATGGAGCAAGAGTAGCTTCGCCTTCTTTCCATTTAGCTGGGCAAACTTCACCTGGGTGAGCGTGTACGTATTGAGCAGCTTTTACTTTACGAAGAAGTTCAGACGCGTCACGGCCGATACCACCAGCGTTGAGTTCAACGATTTGGATTTTACCTTCTGGATCGATAACGAAAGTACCACGGTCAGCTAAACCTTCAGATTCGATAAGAACGTCGAAGTTTTTAGAAAGAGTCCAAGTTGGGTCACCAACTAATGGGTATTGGATTTTTTTGATTTCTTCAGAAGTGTCGTGCCAAGCTTTGTGAGTGAAGTGTGTATCAGTAGATACAGCATAAATTTCAACACCAAGTTTTTGGAATTCAGCGTAGTTGTCAGCTAAGTCACCAAGTTCAGTTGGACAAACGAAAGTGAAGTCAGCTGGATAGAAGAATACAACAGACCATTTACCTTTAAGGTTAGTTTCGTTAACTTCAACAAATTGGCCGTTGTGGTAAGCAGTTGCTTGGAATGGTTTAACTTCAGTATTAATCAAGCTCATCATTGTCTCCATGATTGAGGTTTATATTTAAACTTGTTTACGAGATGTAGAATAAATAAAAATTCTTTATTGGGGAAATAGTATTTTTACATGACTAAAATCGGAAAATCGAATAAGTGATAAATTTACGATTTTTAAGTCCCCAAACACTGTATTCGATTTGACTGCAAAAACATGTAAATCAAATGACAGTTATCGTAAAAGAAACTTGCCTAACAACATGAAGTCTCGTTAGTCAAAATTCAAGGGTAAAATTTTAAAAAATTAAAAATATATAAAAAACCAACTGTTTTACCTTATGGTCATTAGAGCGTAAAATAGAGGATTGTTGTATTTTCAGGAAAATTTGTCTGTGCAGAATGATTTAAATATTGATCAGTGGGTGATGGCAAGAGATCGTTACCGTTTAAATCGTTTGCGTAAAGATAAAAAAGCTAATACAGCAGAGATTGAAAAATTATTTGAACAATCTAATGCCAAAGTAAGGCAGCGATTTGAACGTCTCCCTAAAATCAAATTGAATCAGGATTTACCTGTTTCTCAATATGCAGACCGTTTAATTGATGCGATTCAAAAGCATCAGGTCATTATTGTGGCAGGGGAGACAGGGTCAGGTAAAACCACACAGCTTCCTCAGATTGCAATGTTAGCGGGACGTGGCTTAACGGGAATGATTGGTCATACCCAACCACGTCGTTTAGCTGCACGTAGTGTTTCTCAACGTATTGCAGAAGAAGTCGGCGAAAAGCTTGGCGAATCTATCGGTTTTAAAATCCGTTTTAATGAACAAGGTTCGCAGGACTCAATCGTACGGTTAATGACCGATGGTATTTTGCTTGCCGAGTTAGGTAATGACCGTTATTTGTCTAAATATGACACGATCATTATTGATGAAGCGCATGAACGCTCACTCAATATCGATTTTATTATGGGTTATTTAAAGCAGTTACTGCCAAAACGCCCAGATCTAAAAGTTATGGTGACTTCGGCAACTTTAGATGTAAATCGCTTTAGTAATTACTTTAATGACGCACCTATTTTTGAAGTAGAAGGGCGTAGTTATCCTGTCGAAGTACTTTATCGCCCAATTTCAGAAATGAATATTGGTGGCAGTGATGACGATGAGTTTGATGATTTTGAGGAAAATCTTCCTCGCGCAGTGGTACAAGCGGTTGAAGAATGCTTTGCTGACGCAGAAGCAAAAGGTCACCCCGAACATGCCGATATTCTAATTTTCTCAAGCACAGAACAAGAAATTCGTGAGTTGCAGGAAACCTTACAAAAGTATGGGCCAAGACATACCGAAATTTTACCGCTGTATGCGCGTTTAGCTGTTTCTGAACAACAGAAGATTTTTAGTCCGGGTGGAAAAGGACGTCGTATTATTATTGCGACCAACGTGGCCGAAACTGCACTTACGGTTCCGAATATTCGCTATGTGATTGATAGCGGTTTTGCTCGTATATCACGTTATAACTATCGTTCACGTGTACAACGTTTACCAATTGAAGCAATTTCACAGGCTGCTGCCAATCAGCGTAAAGGGCGTTGTGGTCGTATTGCTCCGGGTGTGTGTATTCGTTTATATAGCGAAGAAGATTTTTTAAGTCGCCCTGAGTTTACCGAACCAGAAATTAAACGAACCAACTTAGCGTCTGTTATTTTGCAAATGCAGAGCTTAGGGTTAGGTGAGTTAGAAAACTTCGACTTTATTGAGCCACCAGATTTCCGTCTTGTAAATGATGGCCGTAAATTACTGATTGAGTTAGGCGCACTTAACGAGAAAAAAAATGAGCTGACCAAAGTTGGGCAAATGATGGCTCGTATGCCAATTGACCCACGACTCGCTCGTATGATCGTGGGCGGCGCTCATTTTGGCATACTCAAAGAAATCTTAATTGTGGTAAGTGCTTTAGCGGTTCAAGATCCGCGTGAGCGCCCAGCCGATAAACAAATGCAGGCTGACCAAAAGCATGCTTTGTTTAAAGAAGCAGATTCAGATTTTCTGTTTTATTTGAAACTTTGGGAGACTTTAAATCCTAAAGGCGAAGCAGGCATGTCTGAAAATAAACGGCGTCAATTTGCCAAGCAGCATTTCTTAAGCTGGTTGCGTTTACGTGAGTGGAAGCAGACACACCAGCAATTGGTTGAGTTAGCCGAAGGCTTAAAACTCAGCTTTAATGAAAAACCTGCGAATTATGAAAACTTGCACCGTGCGTTGCTGACAGGCTTATTATCTTTTATTGCTAATAAAACTGATGAACGCAACACCTTTATGGCAGTGCGTCAGCAAAAGGCTAAAGTTTTCCCTGCGAGTACTTTGCATAAAACCAATACCTCTTGGGTGATGGCTTTTGAGATGGTCGAAACCTCTCAAGTGTACTTACGTACTTTAGCCAAAATTGATCCTGAATGGATTTTACTTGCTGCACGCGATTTGTTGAAATATCACTATTTCGAGCCACATTGGTCTAAGAAAGCTGGGATCGTCAATGCGTATGCGCAAATTTCTTTATTTGGTTTAATTATTGAGCCAAAGCGGTTAATTAATTTTGAGAAAGTTGACCAACCTGCTGCTCATGAGATTTTCTTACGCGATGCATTAACTACTGGTAACTTGGGTACAGTTCCACCATTTTTAAAACACAACTTACTTAAGCTTGAAGAAGTAGAGCGAGTTGAAGATAAATTGCGTCGTCGTGATTTGGTGGTGGATGAAGAAACAATTTATCAGTTTTATGCGTCGAAAATTCCTGAGGAAATCGCGAGTCGCCGTAGTTTTGAAGACTGGCGTGCAACGGTAGAAGCAAATAATCCTCGTTATTTATTTATTGACGATGATGCGCTCTGGCTAAATGACCGACCAACAACGCAGCAATTCCCAGATCATCTACACAATGGGCAACTACGTTTAGCAACGACATATCATTTTGACCCTAGCCATGATGAAGATGGTGCTACTGTTCAAATTCCTGTACAGGCATTGCCTCAAGTCGATGAAAATATTTGGTCATGGGGAATTCCGGGTTGGCGCCAAGATTTAATTGAGGCTTTACTCAAAGCTTTACCTAAAGACAAGCGTCGTAATGTAGTGCCTATTCCTGATACAGCTCGTAAGCTCATGCAAGGGGTTGATGCAGTACATTTACGTGAACATATTTTTAGTTATTTAGCTTTTGCCTTGCGTGGTGAGCAAATTACTGAAAAAGATTTCTCGTTTGAACGTATTGATCCATATTTGGTGCCTTTCATTAAGGTTATTGATGAAAAAGGTAAGCTGATTGCGAAAGGGCGTGATTTACCTGAGTTAAAAGCACGTTGTCGTGTAGAAACGCATCGTCCAGTGAAACAGCAAAAAGGTGAGTTTAAGGACTTTCCTGAAAACTTTACTTTCGAGGCTTCTCATAAAGTTACGGGCGTTGTAGTAAAGCAATATCAGGCTTTAGTTCCGACCAAGGCTTTTGCTGACCTCGAAGCTAAAGATGAGTCAGGCATTGTTATTCAAACGTTTAACGATCAGGCTGAGGCGATTAAACAGCATCGTGAAGGTATTATTCGTCTAGTCCATATGCAACTTGGCGATTTGGTTCGTCAGTTGAAAAAGCAGATTTCAAAACCGCTCGCGTTGGCTTATTCACCTTTGGGCGATAAAGCTAAGCTTGAGCAGATGTTGGTCTATGCAACGTTGCAGATGGCAATTACGACTCTGCCAATTAACGCAGATGAATTTAACAAACTGCTCGAGCAAGTTAAAAAGCAATTTTTGACCCATGGTCAGCAAGCACTTGAGCAGTTAAGTGATATTTACATTCAGTGGCAGCAAATCCGTCGTCAGCTTTTAGTGCTTGATCCAAACGTGTTTGGGCGCAGTATTGATGATATTGAAGATCAACTAGATTTAATGTCACTTGGTAATTTTGTTTACTGCCAACCAGTCGATCTTTGGCAGGAATATCCGCGATATTTAAAAGCGCTGCTATTGCGTTTAGATCGATTGCCAAATAATCTACAGCGAGATCATGCCGCTATTGATGATGTCGATCCATGGATGGACAAGGTATTTAAATTCAAAAATAATCCCAAAATCAAAGAATTGTATTTGATGTTGGAAGAATTCCGCATTTCTTTATTTTCTCAACCGATGAAAACCAAGATGCCTATTTCGCCAACTCGACTGCAAAAGTTATGGGATCGTTTGGGAATCAGTTAAGATAGATCGGGGTCTGTTTATGTTGTTGTTTAGCCTACAACGCAATTTATAAATGAAAGATTAACAGACCCTATTCATTTTTTTAGGAGTTTTACATGGGCATTCGTATCACAGGTACTGGGTTATTTCACCCAACAGAAATCATTTCTAATGAAGAACTGGCCGACAGTTTAAATGCTTATGTGGAACAATATAACCAAGAGAATGCAGAGAAAATTGCAGCAGGTGAACTCGAAGAATTACGTGGTTCTAGTGCTGAATTTATTGAAAAAGCGTCTGGTATTAAGCGCCGTTACGTGATTGAGAAATCAGGTATTCTCGATCCAAATCGTTTGCGTCCTCGTTTGTCTGAACGTTCAAATGATGAACTTTCACTTCAAGCAGAGTGGGGCGTGATTGCTGCGAAACAGGCAATGGAAAATGCAGGCGTAACTGCTGAAGATATCGATGTTGTGATTTTGGCATGTTCAAACATGCAGCGTGCTTATCCGGCTGTAGCGATTGAAATTCAGTCAGCACTTGGCATTCAAGGTTATGCCTACGACATGAACGTTGCATGTTCAGCTGCAACTTTTGGTTTGAAACAAGCGGCAGATGCAATTCGCTCGGGTGCTCGCCGTGTTTTATTGGTGAACGTTGAGATTACATCGGGTCACCTAGACTACCGTAACCGTGACTGTCACTTCATTTTTGGTGATGTTGCAACGGCTTCTATTATTGAAGAAACCACTACTAAGACTGGTTTTGAAATTTTAGATATTCATCTATTTACTCAATTTTCAAACAACATTCGCAATAACTTTGGTTTCTTAAACCGTAGCGAAGATGCAGTAGTTGACGACAAGTTATTCCGTCAAGATGGCCGCAAAGTCTTTAAAGATGTTTGTCCGTTGGTGGCAAAAATCATTAATGCGCAGTTAGAAAAAATGCAGTTAACTGCAAACGATATCAAGCGTTTCTGGTTACACCAAGCCAATGCCAACATGAATGAATTAATCTTGAAATATGTGGCTGGTAAAGAGGCAGATTTAAGCCGTGCCCCAATTATTCTAGATGAGTTTGCCAATACCTCTTCAGCAGGCGTGATCATTGCTTTACACCGTACAGGCCATGAAGTAGATAATGGCGAATATGGGGTGATTTCATCTTTCGGTGCTGGTTATTCAGTCGGTTCGATTGTTGTACAAAAGCACGTTGCTTAAGTTACTAGATTAATTAAAAACGCTCGTAAGAGCGTTTTTTTTTATGGGGCGAAAATAATAAAGCGGACTAAAATTAGCCCGCTTCAATTGAATCAAAAATGATTAAAACTTTTTGGTGTAGTTTACAAACAAGCGGTCTTCACCAAAGTCATTGCCGTGTTTTACGTTGTAATCAATCCGAATGTATTGCAGGGCAAGACCTTTTAAGAATGGTTGTTGAAACGCATAGTTTAAAATCACATTCGACTCGGTTTCATGATTTTTTTCGCCATTGGCTGCTTTGAAATCATTTCCGTAAACATATTTCACCATCGCATTTAGGCCCGGAACATAATCTTTAAAGTCGTAGCCATACATGACATGGTAAGACTTTTCATCTTCTTTAAAGAAACCCGTTGCATTCCAGTTAATGAAATAGGTTTCTGGTAAGAAACCATCTGGTAGAGGATAAGCCGACTCACCGATAATTTGTTGGTACCCCAAACCAAAGGTATGGTTCTTTACTTTAAGTGTTTCTAACACCCCAATGTTCTGCGCATCAATATCAAAAGTATTGCCGTCATCTTTTGCATTGAAGTATTTAAACTTAGACGTAAGCGCAAAATTAGGTTGTTTCCAATTATGCTCAAGCCCAACATAGTGTTTGTTGTAGAGGTCTTCCAAATTACCAAAGTAATATTCACCCTTGAGTGACGGCGTAAATTGATAGCGCAGGTCAATATAATTTAAGCCGTCAGATTCTTTAGTCATTCCATTTGCCGTGAATGAAAACTTTTTAAAGTCCTCTTCATTGCGTGGCGACACTTTTTCGACTCGACCAATTTCTGCATAGAGCTGATCTGAAAGTTGCGACTTAAGATTGGTTCCCCAATAAGAGGCAAGCAATTGTCGGCTGGCATCCACAGCCGTTACAGGCAGGTCTAACCAGAGTTCACCGACACTTAAAAGAGTTTTGTCATAACCTAGTTTTAAAGTTGCGCCGTATTTTAAGAAGTCAGAGGCTTGAGATTGTGTTTCTTTATTAAAAGGCAAAACTGTATCAGCGACGTGTTTGTCCGAACTTAGACGTACAGCGTATTGAACAGAAGCATCGGCACCAATCGTAATAGGCTTGTCTGCAATTTGCAGTGGGGTGTCATGCATTTTCGATTTATAAAATAGCGATGCTGCTTGAGACCAACTACCAGTATCTTTGAGGGCATCATTATCAAAATTACGGTTGATATAGGCATTCTTTAGCGTGAACTTCCATTCATCTTCGGGCTGCTGATTTGGATTTGCAGCGAATGAATTGCCATACATCAACACTAAGGTTGCGAAAGTTAAAGCACATGGCTTAAAGCAGTGTAATAATTCCATAATCCATTTCCAAAAGATGCGCCAGTCCTCGGCGCATTTAATTTACTGCTGGGCAAGCGTGTTTTGAGAGTTAAAAGTTGATGGCGTTTGTGCGGCAACAGAGGCTTTGAGATTGACCATAAATATTGCAAGTGCAGCAATCACACCCGGAATTGCAATCGCTAAGAAATTCATTTGGTGAGGAAGCTCAAGTGTGAGTAGGGCTCCGGTTAAAACTGGTCCGATAATCGCACCGATACGACCAATTCCAGATGCCCAGCCCATGCCAGTTGAACGAAGTGCTGTCGGATAGAACTGTGCAACGAAAGTGTAGAGTAAGATTTGCGAACCAATTGTGGCAGCACCAGCAATTGCAATCAGGCTATATAAAATAAATTGCGGACTATTAATACCAAGTAGAATTAAAGCTGCTGAACCCACAATGAACATGATCGTAATAACAGGTTTTAAATGGAATCTGTCTGCTAAAGCACCGCCACCAATTGCACCGACCATGCCGCCAATATTGAGTGCAAACAGGAACAACATGCTTGCACCTAATGAGTAGCCCGCTTGTAGCATGAGTTTAGGTAACCAGCTTCCTAAGGCATACACCATGAGTAAGCACATAAAGAAAGCAATCCAGAACATAAATGTGCTGAAGGTACGGCCTTGCTGGAAAAGCGCACGGACAGGTGCATCTGTTGTTGTGCTTTCGTTTAATACCAGTTGAGTATTGGCGTTTACCTGAGTTTGAGGTGCAATTTTACTCACAATACTTTTTGCCTGTTCGCCATGGTTAGATTTCACTAAAAAGGCAAGAGATTCTGGCAAAAATTTCCAGATGAGTGGGAGCAGCAACAGGGGAATACCCGCAATTAAAAACATGATTTGCCAGCCCATATCTTTCACAAGCCATGCGCCGAGTAGTGCAGAGGTCATGCCACCAATTGCATAGCCACTAAACATGATTGCGACTAATGTACTGCGGATTTTTTTTGGTGCGTATTCAGTCATAAGTGCGACCACATTTGGCATAACGCCACCAATCCCAAGACCTGCGATAAAGCGCAAAATAGCAAACTCTGTTGGTCCTTTGGCAAAGGCACCCATAAAGGTAAATCCGCTAAATAAGGTGACACAAATCAGGATGGTTTTTTTTCGTCCCAGTTTGTCTGAAAGCGTGCCGAAAATCATGGCACCAAACATCATCCCGAATAGCGCAGCACTGGCGAGTAACCCAGCTTCTACCGCAGTTAATGACCATTGTTGCATTAACAGAGGAAGAGCAACTCCATAAATAACTAAATCATATCCATCAAAAATAATAATAAGTAAGCACCAGATTAAAACTTTCCAATGAAAAGATGTAAAACTAGCTTTATCAATTAACTCATTAATATTAACCTTGCTCGTATCCATTTTCTTCACCTCCAATTTGTGAAGCATCGCGTTATTTTTTAATAAACTATTTTGTTATTGAGTTAGAGTCAAAAACCTAATTGATATATCTTTATGTCTTTAAGGTATTGTGCTTAAGTTAATGTAAGCAATTGAAAAATATAATTTATTGTCCTTGTCTTAGTGGGTGTTTTTGTTGCGTTTAAAATAGGGTTAAATATTGTATTGTGAGAATTTTAAGGATTTTATAGGTACTTTTTTATAGATTTTATTGATGATAATCACGCTTAAAAATATCGTTAAATTTATATTATGAGTTGAAGTAAAAATATAAAAACAAAATACTAAAATCTATTATTTAATTATTTTAGAAATTGATCTTAAAAATGAAATTTAATTTATATTTAATAAAAATCGCCAAATCAGAATTAGCAAATTATTTGCATCCTGATTTGGCGATTGAGGCTTTATTCTAGTGTTAGGTGCTTAGATAAAAAACTTAATTTGTGGCTGGCGTTGAGCGTGGGGTGAGAATGAAATGGGCGATTACACCAATGCAAATACCCCAAAAAACTGAGCTTAATCCAAGAAAATGCATGCCTGATGCGGTAGCTAAAAAGGTAATAAGTGCAGCATCACGTTGACTATCATTCTTCATGGCAACAGAAATATTGGTGGCAATCGCACCAAGTAAAGCTAAACCTGCTAGTGCTGCTACCAGTTCTTTAGGAAGTAAGCTAAATAGCATGACAATACTGCCAGCAAATAAGCCTCCTAAAATATAAAAAATTCCGTTGGCGATTCCAGCGATGTAACGCTTTTCTTTAAGTTCATGTGCATCTTTGCCCATACATAAAGCTGCGGTAATTGATGCAAGCACAATGGTAATACCGCCGACACAGGCAACAGCTAAAGAGGCAATACTGGTGACAGTAATAATGGGTTTGGCTGGGGTGTTGTAACCGCTGAGTTTCATAATCGCCATACCTGGTAAAAATTGACCGGTTAGACTGACTAAAATGAGAGGAATAGCGAGGTTCAGTGTTGAGTTCCATGTCCATTCTGGGCTAATCCACTGTGGAATAGCTAAACTAAAACTCACATCAACCGGATTCATTTTGCCTAAAATGAGGCTTAATAAAACTCCGGCAGCTAACACCCAAATCATGGTGTAGCGCGGCATTAAACGTTTGGCAATTAAAAAGACAATGAGCATGCTAAAGACAATAAAAGGCATGCTATCAGACGCGGTAAATAGACCAATACCAAATTGAAAAAGAATCCCAGCCATCATGCCCGCCGCGACATCTTGCGGAATCCACTTTAGCAATTTGTCGAAGTAACCTGTAACGCCAATTAAAAAAATAACAATGGCAGAAGTAATATAGGCGGCTACTGCTTCATTCAACGAGACGTTTGGAAATAGGGTAACTAATAGGGCAGTGCCCGGTGCTGACCATGCGGTTATGACAGGTGTTTTATATTTAATTTAAAGATAAATACCTGAAACGGCGGCACCAATTGAAATTCCCCAAATCCATGACACCATCATGTCGGTGGACACATGGGCGCGCTGAGCAGCTTGGAAAAAAATAATCAGTGGGCCTGAGTAAGAAATTAAAACCGCAAGAAAGCCAGCAACTGTTGCTGATATGGACCAGTCATTTTTTAATGTCTTTAACAGGGTTGCCATGTGTGATTGCCTCCATGCAAATCATGTTATTTACCCAATCATGCAAAAAGATCAGGGTTAACCCTGATCTCCACCTCCGACTGAAATAACCGAGCCAGTCATATATGATGCTTCGTCTGATGCAAGAAATAAAATTGCATTGACTTGTTCTTGAATTGTGCCATAACGGCCCATAAATGTTCGATCTATTGTTTGATCAACCACTTGCTGCATCCAGTCTTTTTCATTTTGACTTAACGGGTTGGCATTGCGTGGTACTTTGCGAGGCGGTGCTTCGGTTCCACCAGTCGCAACAGCATTGACTCGAATTCCGTCTTTGGCATGTTCAAAAGCAAGCGATGCCGTTAAAGCATTTACGCCACCTTTAGATGCTGAGTAGGGAATACGATTAATACCACGGGTTGCAATTGAAGACACATTTACAATCACCCCCGATTGTTGCTTAATCATGGCAGGTAACACAGCGCGGCAACACCATAACGTTGGAAACAACGAGCGATTTACTTCCTTAATGATCTCTTCTTCGGAAAACTCTTCAAAAGGTTTCATCCAGATCGCACCACCCACATTATTAATCAGAATATCTATCCGACCATAATGTTCAATGGCTCGTGCAACTACTGCTTGCGCGCCTGCATAGGTTTCTAGGTCAGCATTAACCGTGACGGCATTGCCATTTGCACTCTGAATTTCTTTGAGAACGTCTTCAACGTATTCAGAGCGGTCAGCCATGACGACTTGTCCACCTTCAGCTGCAACTTGCAGTGCCACACCACGACCAATACCTTGGGCACTACCCGTAACAATCACGACTTTATTAGTAAATCTTTGACGGTTTGACATAGATAACTTCTCCACCTATTAATTCGCAGAGAACTTTTCAAACAAGAAATTAGCAGGCTTGATATTTTCAGTTTCTAACCAACCACGTACCGCTTCTACCATTGGCACTGGGCCACATAGATAAACATCGACATCGCCACCGTTTAACCATTCACTTTCAATATGACCAGTGACATAGCCTTTGCGTTCATGGTTACTCTCAGAGCTTGCGACCACAGTTCGATATTCAAACCATGGGAATTTCGCCTGCAACTCATTGAGTTTTTCTAGAGCAACCAAATCAAAGTCATTGGTTACACCAAAGACTAAACGAACTGGTTGTTCTGAACCTTTTTCTTCAAGCACTTGTAACATCGACATAAATGGGGCAATACCAGTACCGCCTGCAAGCATTAGCACTGGACGCGCTACATTACGTAAGTAGAAGCTACCGAATGGACCTGTAAATGTCATTTTGTCGCCAGCTTTAGCATTCTTGCTTAAGAATTCACTCATCTTGCCATTTGGTACATTACGTACCACAAAGCCTGTTAAGCGATTGCCCGGTTTTGAGCTAAATGAATATGAACGTGTTTCGCCAGTTTCTGGAATTGCAACATTGACATACTGACCTGCAAGGAAATGAATATCCGGTTGACCTTCATCAAGTTGAATATCAAATGTGATGGTTGAATCTGATAAGTTTTCAACGCGGGCTAAAGTACCTTGGAAGCTATGAATTTCTGTTTTGCAAACATCTGATGAGGCTTGAATCTGGAATACTGCATCGGACGTTGGGCGACATTGGCAAGCAAGAATATAGCCTTGCTCAGCTTCTTCAGGGGTTAATGCATCTTCAATATAGGTTTCTTCTGGCATGTCATAACTACCGGACTCGCAAAATGCGCGGCAAGTTCCACATGCTCCATCACGGCAATCCAAAGGAATATTAATTTTTTGGCGATAGGCTGCGTCAGATAGGGTTTCGCCCTGAGCTACGTTAATGAAACGTGTAACACCATCTTCAAATTGAAGTGCGATATTGTGGTTTGACATGGCATGTATCCTACAAAATATTTGAAACTTTTACCCTCAGCCAACAGTCCGTTTAACTGAGGGGTATGTCTTAAAGGTGGTAAATATCAATCACTTGATTGATGTAGTCATTTTTCAAAACGACATACTTGCTCAAGATTTTTGGTTGATCACCTGAAAAATCGATCACATAACGTGACATACCGAAATAGCTGTAATTTGTCTTGTAACGGAAACTCAAAGTATTCCAATTAAAGCGAACAGTAACCTTGTCGCCGTCGCGATCGAGAACTTCAACGTTGGCAATATTGTGGCTTTTGCGTGTGTCCGGCCTGGTTGCAGATGAGCGCTCAGTTTTAATACGGAACACACGATCTTCTAAACCTTGACGGTCTGGATAATAAATAAGTGAAATTTCAGATTGTGGATCTTCAGTTAATCTATCGTCGTCGTCCCAAGCTGGCATCCAGAAAGAAGCTTCCGGTGCGTAACATTCAAGCCAGTCATCCCATTGTTCATCATCTAAAAAACGAGCTTCACGATAGAGAAACTGAGCAATATTTTCTAAAGTTGCTTTGTCTTGAGCACTCATGCTGTTTCTCCCTGATCAGCAATTTCTTTCTCTGATGCAATCGCGTGTTTCATGGTTTGTAACCAATATTGATGTTGGGCCAGATACAGGCCTTCATCTTCAGTTTTAATCCCACTTAACATGGGTTTTAAACCGATTTCGTTCGCTGCCTCATCTGGTCCATAAATCCAGTGTTTTGAACCGCGGCACATGTCATTCCATTCAAGTGCAATACCTGCATAGCCTGCCTGACAAGCACGGAATTCTTCTAAATCGTCTGGTGTTGCCATACCTGATGCATTAAAGAAATCTTCATATTGACGGATACGACGTGCACGAGCTTCAGGTGCTTCACCTTTAGGCGCGATACAGTAAATGGTGACTTCAGTTCGATTAACCGAAAGTGGGCGAAGTACACGAATTTGCGAACCAAACTGATCCATCAAATAAACATTTGGATAGAGACAAAGATTACGTGAGCGCTCAATCATCCATTTCGACATCGCTTCACCGTATTTTTCGGTGTATTCGTCTGCTTTCGGGAAGTTTGGACGGTCTTCTGGGTTTGCCCATTGTGTCCAAAGCAACATGTGGCCATTTTCAAAGCCATACGAGCCACCGCCTTGTTTACCCCAAGAACCTGCACTCATGGCACGAATGTTATCGGCAGCTTGAGTTTCTTTACGGTGTTGAGTTGTTGCTGCATAGTTCCAGTGAACAGCAGAAACATGATAACCATCGGCACCATTTTCAGCGGTGAGTTTCCAGTTGCCTTCATAGGTATAGGTAGATGAACCACGTAAAACTTCAAGGCCATGTTCAGACTGGTCAACAATCATGTCGATGATTTTGGTGGTTTCTCCCAAGAATTCTTCAAGTGAAGGAACATCGGGATTTAAGCTACCAAATAAGAACCCTTTGTAACTCTCAAAACGAGCCACTTTTTTAAGGTCGTGTGAGCCATCTTGGTTAAAACAGTCAGAATAGCCTGCTTCACTTGGATCTTTAACCTTAAGCAATTTACCTGAGTTGTTAAAAGTCCAGCCGTGGAAAGGGCAAGTATACGTTGCTTTATTACCACGTTTGTAACGGCAAAGTTGTGCTCCGCGGTGTGAACACGCATTGATCATGGCATTCAATTCACCGTTACGGTTGCGGGCAATAATGACCGGCTGACGACCAATGTGAGTGGTGTAGTAGTCATTATTGTTTGGAATTTGGCTTTCGTGTGCTAAGTAAACCCAATTACCTTCGAAGATATATTTCATTTCGAGGTCAAAAAGAGCTTCGTCAGTAAACACTGAGCGATGAAGTTTAAATTCACCTGTATCGATATTATCGACAAGTAATTCATCAATACGGTCAAGATGGCTAGTATTGATTACAGGAATACGTGGCATGTCCGTTCTCCGACTTTCCAAAAGTGTGGAAGTCACCAAGGCCTTAGCTACGATCTAAAAGGTCTTGATATCCTAATATTGTCAATGAAGCGCATGAGTGCGCTGGGTGTTTAACCGTGAATTGATGAAGATGAATAACTGGAAGATTGGCAAAAAGGCTTGTTCACAAAGCAATTCATCACTTCATCGGTTTGTTGCTTGTATATACCTTAAAAGAATGGTTAAACTGTGTCTAAGACTGAATTTGCATTTTTTTATATCTTAAAGGTATGGATGCCTTATGGAACTAAGACATTTACGGTATTTTGTGGCTGTTGTTGAAGAGCAGAGCTTTACAAAAGCTGCGGAAAAACTATTTATTGCTCAACCACCTTTGAGTCGACAGATTCAAAATTTGGAAAGTGAGCTTGGAATTCAACTGTTTGAGCGTGGAAGCCGTCCTTTACAGACAACCCCAGCCGGACATTTCTTTTATCAGCATGCCCTTAAACTTTTGTCGAATGCTGAAGAAATAAAAAGTATGACCAAACGTATTGGTCTGATTGAACGCAGTGTGACCATCGGTTTTGTCGGGTCTTTACTCTATGGTTTACTGCCTCGAATCATTTATTTATTTCGGCAACAACAACCTCATTTGAATATTCAATTGATGGAGTTAAGTACGACTGAGCAACTACAGGCATTAAAAGAAGGGCGTATTGATGTTGGATTTGGACGTCTAAGAATTAGTGATCCTGCGGTGAGACGTATTTTGCTACGTAAAGAACGCTTGGTGGTTGCTGCGCATACGAGTCATCCGATTGCTCAGCGTACAGAAGGGGTATATTTGGCCGATCTCATTGATGAAAAGATGTTTATGTATCCCACTTCTCCAAAGCCTAATTTTTCGACCCAGCTTTTAAATATTTTTGCCGAGCATAGTTTGGTTCCAAAAAATATGCATGAAATACGGGAAATTCAGCTGGCTTTGGGCTTGGTAGCAGCGGGTGAAGGTTTGTGTATTATTCCTGCCAGTGCCGATACCATTCGTTTTCCTCATTTAAATTACATTCCGATTTTAGATAACGGTGCAGTCAGTCCGATTTTTATTACTGCTCGTGCAATGGACCGAAGTGAAGACTTACAGCTTTTGTTTGACTGTATTTATCAGGTTTATGATTTAGAAGGTATTCCATATAAGCGCACCGTTTTCACGCTCGATCAGAATCCGATAGATGATTCAGACGGTATCGATTTTTAAATAAAGCAGGGCATAGCCTCAAAAGCTGAAGCTATGCGTTGATGTGTTTTAGAAAGCCCAAATCAATTTTAGCCAGCTGGTATGGCCTTCGGGACGATATTCGACTTCGGTTTCTTTTAAAAATTTGGCTTCAATAGACCAGTTTTTATCGGCATATTGAATGCCTGGCCCAATTGCAAAAGCCTGTCCTTTAAACCCAATGTCACTTCCGTTTACTTTGTCATCTGTAGTTTGTTTAAAAGCATAGCCTTCAACTGCAACTTTGAGTTTGGGGTTAATGCGGTAACCTAAGCTATAGTCACCCGCAATGTATTGTCCAGACTGGTAGTCGGTTGCGTCGTTACGTGTATTCCAGCTATAAGACAGTTTAGTTGAAAGGTCTAAGCCTGCCGCGTTGGCATAACTATAGGCAAGAATAGGTCGAATGGTGTGATAGTTTTTCCCGAGATTAGCTTCAACTGGATGTGTCGTACTTGGAGTGTCATATTCACCTGTCCCTAGTACAGTTTCTAAAGCTGCAATCCAGTGATGATTTCCTTGATGCCAGCCGAGCATGCCACCCAAAATCAAGTCTCCGAGACCTTGGTTTGAGTCAGCCATTCCATTTACTTTAAGCCGCAGATCGACCAAGGGCTGGGCTGCATAAAACCCGAGTTGTCCATCCAGAATTTTTTGATCGGTCATCCAGACCAAACGAGGAACCACGGCGTTGACATCAACATGGAACTGATCGGGACCATTTTGAAACTCTGATGCGTGATAATTTTGATAATAACTGAGTAAGTAGACACCAGCAGGTGGTAGGGCCCCCGCCATCATACCTTCGGCACCTAAGGCAAAAGAGTCCGAGCCGTTTTCTGTCGCAAATGCAGAAGGAAGGTAAAGGGTGCTGATTACACCACATATGATTGCAGAGATTTTGTTATTCATAGAATGTCCTATTCTGTGTTGTTTCGCTTGTCACTAAAAAAACGTTATTCCTTAACGATCTTTAAAAAAATGAGTCTGTTTAATCTGTAAATTTGGAATGTAGAACTCCTGTGAGCTTTGTATTTACTTTCTAAATTACAAATACAAAGCTCATTTGAAAAAGCGGAGTGCTAAAAGGTTTATCTTTAAATATGTTTGAATAAAGCCGAACGTGACTGTGCAGCAGCACCATCGGCTGCACTTAAGAAGCGTTCAGTGTGAATGTCCCGTTCGAATAAGCGACTTTGCATGAGTGTTGAAATTGCCGAGTCGATCATGATTGGTGGGCCGCACAAATACGCTTTGTGTCCACCACATCGATTTTCAAAGTAATCGGCAACAGCCTCGTGCACGAATCCGGTAAATCCAGTCCATTGGTCTTCTGGTTTTGGTGCATTCAGGGCAGGGATATAGCGAAAGTTTGGATAGTCTTTTACGAGCTGTTCAAACAATTCTCGGTTGTATAGCTCCGCCAAGTCTCGTGCTCCTTGGAAGAGGTAAATGGTGCGACTATCTCCAGACTCAAGCAAATCTAAAATCATCGATTGTGGACTTGAAAGACCTGAACCTCCTGCAATGAAAATGGCATTTTGATCATCTGACTTGCGTACGAAAAATTGACCATAAGGGCCCGAAATATCGAGCTGATCACCCGTGGCAAGTTGTTCATGTACATAAGTCGTCGCTGCACCGCCTTCAACTTTACGAATATGCAGCTCAACGATGCCGACTTCACTTGGTGAATTGGCAATTGAAAATGCACGTGTTCCTTCAATGTCTGGAAATTGGACATTGATATATTGGCCAGCTTGGAATTCGATTGGGCGATCTAGTTGTAGACGAATCCCCTTAATGGTTGGCGACAGGTCTTTTATTTCAATGACTTCCGCTTGATAGTCTTGAACCAAATGACCTAAGAAATCTGGGTCTTCATCGACATCGGCTTCAATGACCATATCGGATTGTGGTTTGCAGCAGCAGGCAAGCACCTTATTTTCATCACGTTCAATATCCATGAGTGCAAATGGCGAGGCTTCACCGACATCATAAAAACCGTCGGTGACTTGAACCTTACATGTCCCGCAAGTGCCATGACCACAGGCAAAGGGTAACCAAACGCCTTGACGTAAAGCAGCATCTAAAATGGTTTGGTCTTCTTCTACTTCAATCGTTGTTCCGATCGGTTCAATGGTGACTTGATAACTCATGACACACCTCCGAATTAAACGTAGCTATCGTTATAGCCATTTAACTCTGGCGTAACGAAACGAAGTAATGACTTATGACCAAAACCAAGCTCTGCCAAGCTTTGTGTACTCTCTGGACTGATTGTTTGACCATCTAAGGTGTATTGCACTTTTGACCAATCAGTTTTGGCAAAATCTGGATGTTGGGCAAAACCACCTGTAATTTGTTGCTCAATCAACTGACCAAAAGTTTGTTGAGGCGAGGCAAGTATGGCATGTGCCGAGCAAAAAAGTGTGTGATGATCCCAACCCACGTAAAGTAAGAATTGATCGCCATAATTTTTTTGCAGATCAAGCGGTTCAAATTGATAGTTGTTGTGTATCGCGCGAACAGTCATGTTCAATCTCCTTATTTCCTATCAGGCAGCTTGATGACTGCCTGAACAATTCCTTGTGCTTAAGCTGCGTTGCCTTTCCATTTTTTCCAGCGCTGTTGGTCTGGGGAACCTTCAATATCCAGATTGTCGGCACCGACATTCATGCGGTAATAATCGCGGAGCATAGTTTCGAGGTCACCGCCACCACAGTTGCCCTGCAAAATTTGATTTACAGGTAGCCATGCTTGTATATATTTTTCAGGCTCGCGCTCGAAAATGTCATGACAGCCATCTGAACAGGTGTGGTAGCGTTCGCCTTGGTAAATGCTATGGCGATAACTAAACTGAGTCGGATCATCGCCCATTTCGGTAAAGGTCATTGGAATCTGACAAACCTGACAAAGCTGTGGTAAACCTGCGCTGTAGAAGCGTTTACCTTCGGCTTCCATTTGGCGAGCCAACTCCCATTTTGGACGGTAGTATTTATCGAAAGTGTCTGGATATTTAGCAGATAGCCAATCCATTTCTTCGTCAGTTGGAATCCATGTATGGAAACCAGCAGCATGACCAAAGTTGTAGAAAATCCACCATGCTTGATGTGAGACATGCTCTTTTTCTTTTACAATGACATCGCTATATTTCGGCATGTGAATGCCATAACGGCTCAAATCTTTAAATAGCGCACCGCCTGCCTGTTCAAAATAAACTTCCCAAGCTTCTTTCCACGACATCACTTTATTTGGCAGCATGTAATCCATCATCATGCCCACAATTGAAAGCAAACGCGTTCCCCGCCAGAACCATTTATCAATCCATTCCTGAACAATAGGTACGTTGTCCTCATGTTGTTCGAGCAAGAATTTCACGATTTCCAGACCAAGCGTCATGTGGCGCGCTTCATCTGACTGTGCACTAAAACCAAAGGTCACGGTTGCCATATCGCCGTTATAAGCTGCACCCGACATAAAAGGCACAAATAGCAAGTTGGTAAGTACATATTCAAAAGCAAAACTAATGGCTAATAAAAATTCGAAAGGGCCAGCAGAACGGGCGTCTTCAAAAAATGATTTAGGCACAGACAAATACCAAACGCGGTCATGCATGTGTGCCCAATCCTGAAAGCCATCAAAGAACTTGTTGTAATGGCTCATGGCATGAATTTGAGTCTGTACATGACGCAGCTCATCAATCGACTGCATCTGAGAAGCAATACGTGCTCCAATACCACTAAACTGGCGACCTACATGGGCATAGCCTTGATAAGCCTGATATTCAAGTGGAGTCACCGCTGTTAAAAAGAGTTTGATCGCATTTAAGTAACGTTCATTGCTGACATTCATCTGACCGTTGTTTTGAGCAAAGGCATCAAAAATGGCATAAAGTTTTTTCTCTTTTTCTGCCTGATATTTCCAGTAAGCATCCATAGTTAAACGGAATGGATCTTCCCATTTAGACCAGTCCGTAATTTTGATACCTTCAAACTCTTCATAAGGGAAAGCATCTTTACGGTTAGCATAAGAAAAGTCCCAGTCCAGATCACGGGTTAATGCACGGTAACGATCTTTCGCATTTAATTTTTTGCTGGTTTCTTTCGTTTGAGTTGTCATGATTGATCATCCTTAAATCTTTGTTAAACAACGTCTATGTTGTGATTAATTCCAATGAAGGCGGAAAGTATCGTCATCTTCTTCGACGTTACCGCCCAGCGTAATCATGTTGAGTTGTAATGATTGGATGTCCCAATCTTGGCCTAGTTTTTCAGATACGGTTTCAGCTTTAATCACCAAATCAGTTTCACTTTCAATGCGAATCATGGCTGGTAAATACTGAATTGAAGCTTCCGGATTATCTTCTTCAATCGCCTCGAGGATGTAGCGTGATGTATCGTTGTCTTGTAATGCGAGATAGACTTTAGACATGTTGCTTCTCCTTAAGCTTTTGTCAGTTCTGGTTGTAGGCCGAGTTTTTTTGCGCGATCAATCACAACTTGTTCTGCTTGATCGACTGCATCTGCTGTTAAGGCTGCTGTTGCCCATGGTGTAAAGGCCGCTTTTACTTGAGCTAAAGACTGAGTGAACCATTCATTTAATAGTTGTTTATTGTGATCGGATTCCGCTGCGGCAGTTTTAATGACGGTGTCTGACCACTTACGTAAATCACCTAAAGTATCTTTCATAAATTCAGTCAGCATGGCTAAGTCACGAGCATTTTGAGTGACTAACCACTGATCAAACTGTTGATAGACAAGCTCTGTCACAAAGCCGTCAATCACAAGGTTCTGTAATAAGAAAAGTTTGAAGTAGTCTTGCTCGGTGAGGCTTTCTTCACACAGACGGCGTAGGCCTTGCCATGCAGGGTGTTGCATCCAAGCCTGTTTTGCCTGTCGTAATGAATCGCCGCTATTACCATCTAAAGCTAAGCCAATCCGTGAGATGTACTGCGCTATACCTAAATGATCCATTGCGGCATAAATACAAGCTTGGGTTAGCACGGTGCCATAACCATAGGCACTGCCAGACATCATGTGTAAGTTTGCAGTTTGTTCAATGTGGCGAAATGGCAATAGGTACTCAATGACCTTAGCTTTGACTTCGTCAGACAAATGTTCTGCAAGCTGACGTTTTTCAAAAAAAGCAAAATTACTTTCGGCGGTGTCTTGTAACCGCGCACGGTGCTGAACATAAGTTCCATAATAGAATTGACGTGGATCTTTAAATGCATACCAATCTTGCATTTGCAGGGCAGTATGGGTTTTATCATTTAAGGTCTTTTCAGGTTTCCACAAAGGACGATAGTGAAAGTTAGTTTCTGCCTGTACATCGAAACTTACTTCTTGATATCGAGTTGCTGGCTTACTACCAAATCGTCTTTCGATATAGGCATAGTTCTGGCGGATAGGTTCGACATTTGACGTTTTGATTTCTAAAGTCATGGCTTTATCTCCTTATATTTTTTACATCTGATCATCGTGATCGTTGCTATTACGTTGCGTGCCGACTAAGGTTGCTTCAGTGCCATAGCGCCATTTTTCTTCCTGAGCATCATTAAAAGCTTGCTGTTCTTGGGTCATTTCAACCACTTGATTGGTCTTACAAAAATCATTAAATGCATGTTTAGGCAAAACCAGTTCCACAAATAGACTTGGGTCGTGAATGGCAAAATCGAACTCAATAAACTCTGCGTTTAAGTCGCCAGTGACCCGAATATATTTGGTTAATGCTTCGACTTGAGGTTGCGTCATGCTGTACTCCATCAAGACATGGTCTTGAAATTGATGAATGCTCCTTGCTCTTGCTACTAGCTTTACAAAAGCTATGCCAACTTTATTTTTATAATTGAAAACAATTACTTACAGTTTTTATTGAAAGTGCAGCGTTTTTAAAATTCACCATTTCATTAATTTTTTTGAATGGTGAAATAGATATATTCATGATTTGATGAAGAGGGCCGTAAAAATTTCTTTTTAGAATGTTTGAGGCTTTAAAAAGGAGAGATTTAGAAATACTTTTTTAGTATGAAGTTATGTCTTTAAGGTACTAGGACATTTATCTGGTTCTTCGATAAGATGAGATAAAACCCAAATGTGTTTAATGGATTAAAACAGATCACTCATGGCTCGAGTAAAATACGATACAACGGGACGATACGCAGATCATCCGCAAGAAATTCATGATCTGCTGTCTAAACTGCACTTTGATACTGCCCACGGCCAAATCTGGTTTGATGAATATCGGATGCTGCTTTTACACACCAGCATTATGGGGTATTTGCGTAAAGATTTAGCGCACATGATTGGACTTGAACGAACCAAGCGTTTTTTTATTCGATTGGGGTATCAAGCTGGATTAAAAGATGCAGAAGTTACAACAAAAATGCGTCCCGATTTAAATGAACACGATGCTTTTATGGCGGGTCCACAAATGCATGCGATTCGCGGAATGGTTCAAGTACAGGCCAACCAGCTCAATTTAAGCCACGATAAAAAACAGTTTTATGCCGATTTAAATTGGCTTAACTCTTTTGAAGCCGATGTGCATTTAGAGCATTTTGGTCCAAGTGATGAACCTGCATGCTGGATGCTTCTTGGTTATGCGTGCGGCTACAGTAGTTTTGCGACGGGCATGACCATTATTTATCAAGAAATAGAGTGTAAAGCTTGCGGCCACGAGCATTGCCGTATTATTGGTAAGCCTTTAGAAGAGTGGGAAAATGCAGATGAGCTGATTCAGTTCATGTCACCTGAACCCATGGAAAAAGAGCTGATTGCATTGCAGGCTGAACTTTTTGAGCTTAAAAAATCAATTTATAGCGATAGTGAAGCCGATTACCAATTATTTAGTTCTGTGGGTAAGTCAGCATCTTATAAACAGGTCTGTGCATTATTAACAAAGGCGGCAGGTTCGAAAGTTTCTATTTTGCTACAAGGCGAAACAGGCGTTGGTAAAGAAGCTTTTGCACGAGGGGTTCATGCAAATAGCCAAAGGAAAGACCAACCTTTTGTTGCGGTAAACTGTGCAGCGATTCCACCAGAGTTAATTGAGTCTGAATTATTCGGGGTAGAAAAGGGTGCTTATACAGGAGCGCATCAATCTCGTTTGGGTAAGTTTGAACGAGCCAACGGCGGTACGATTTTTTTAGATGAAGTGATTGAGCTTTCTCCTCGTGCACAAGCAGCACTATTACGCATTTTGCAGGAAGGTGAATTTGAGCGAGTAGGAGATTCACAGACACGTATTTTAGATGTCCGTGTAATTACAGCAACCAATGAAGATCTTGAGCAAGCGGTGAAAACAGGACGATTTCGGGCAGATTTGTATTATCGCTTAAATATTTTTCCAGTTCAGATTCCGCCTTTGCGGGAGCGCCGTGAAGACATCCCTTTACTAGTTGAACACTTTCTTCATCGCTTTGAAAAAATGTACGGTAAAACCATTCAGGGTGTAAGTGAAAAGACCAAAGTTTTTATGCAGCAATATGAATGGCCAGGAAATATTCGTGAGTTGGAAAATTTATTAGAAAGGGCGGTTTTATTAACGGATGATCAGCAGCTGATTAAGTTAAATGCCATTTTCCCACAGATCAAGCATGACCCAGAGCAGGCTGTAGCTATTGAAACCGACTTTGAGCAATTATTAAAGGCAGAGTTTAATTTAGAAGAACACGAGAAGCAGTTAATTTTAACGGCTTTAAAAAAGGCAAATCATAATGTGTCAGAAGCGGCACGTTTATTGGGAATATCTCGGGCAGCATTAGATTATCGAATTAAAAAATTTCAGCTTTGAGTCAATATCAACAAACACAAAATAAAGGCCTAACTTTAAACGTTAGGCCTTATTGATTATTGCACTTTCGCTGGGAAACCATCTTCTTCAAGTGCTTCGGTAATTTTATCGACGCTTTCATTGCTTTCAACAGTCACGATTTTGGTCGCTAAATCTACATCTACTTTTGCATTTGGATCGACGTCCTGAATCGTCGCAGTCACGCCACGAGCGCAGCCACCACAAGTCATATTTTCAATAAGTAGTTTCATGTTCATACTCCATCAAGAATGAGATATTTGTTTGGATAACACTGAGTCTAAACCTTGTCATGATTGTAAGGTCAAGACCAAATTTTTAAAAAAATATGCTTGACCTTCCCATGATGGGAATCTGTATGCTCAATACAGAATATTAAATTTTGCAGATTTGTAGAGGTGTTTGATGGACTCAAAAACCACAAAATTGCCAGCATATAGTGAAACACTTCCAATCGAAGGCATGACTTGTGCCTCCTGTGTAGGACGTGTCGAAAAAGCACTTAAGAAAGTTGAAAATATTGAGATTGCCAACGTTAACTTGGCAACAGAAAAAGCGGTTGTTTATTCAAATCAACCGATTCAGCGTGAAGCACTGGTTAAAGCAGTTGAACGAGCAGGTTATGATGTTCCTAAAGCTTCGCCAGTTGAGTTATCTATTGAGGGTATGACTTGTGCATCTTGTGTTGCACGTGTTGAAAAAGCCCTTAAAAAAGTAGACGGCGTTCAAGAAGCCACAGTCAACTTAGCAACAGAGCAAGCTTGGGTGCAGGCAGATGCATCAGTCAATGTTGAAGACCTAATTCGTGCTGTTAAAAAAGCAGGTTATGACGCGAAAGCATCTGAAAAAAATCAAGATGAGCAGCTCGACAAAAAAGCATCAGAGTTAGATCAGCTTAAAAAAGATTTGATCATTTCGATTGTGTTGGTCTTACCTGTGTTTATTCTGGAAATGGGTTCACATCTCATTCCAGCTTTTCACATGTGGATCATGGACACGATTGGTCAATACAATAGCTGGCTTTTACAGTTTGCTTTGACCACATTAGTTCTCGTTTTTCCAGGTCGCCGTTTTTACCAAAAAGGGATTCCAGCCATATGGCGTTTGGCACCAGATATGAACTCGCTAGTGGCAGTTGGAACCTTGGCTGCCTACAGTTTCTCGGTCGTAGCCACCTTTATGCCGCATGTGTTACCCCAAGGCACGGTCAATGTTTACTTTGAAGCGGCTGCCGTTATTGTCAGTTTAATTTTACTCGGACGTTATTTTGAAGCCAAAGCTAAAGGACGTACTTCGCAAGCGATTCAACATTTGGTAGGAATGCAGCCTAAAACAGCCCGTATTCAACGTGACGGTCAAGTGGTTGAAGTTGCTGTTGCTGAAGTGGTCAGTGGAACTATCGTAGAAATTCGTCCGGGTGAACGTGTGCCAGTCGATGGTGAAGTGGTTGAAGGGCACAGCTACATTGATGAATCTATGATTACGGGTGAACCAGTTCCTGTTGAAAAAGTAGTGGGACAACAGGTGGTCGGTGGTACGGTCAATCAAAACGGAACACTGAACATTCGGGCAACCGCAGTGGGTAGCTCATCTGTACTTTCACAAATTATTCGTATGGTTGAACAAGCTCAGGGTTCTAAACTTCCGATTCAGGGCTTAGTCGATAAAGTCACCATGTGGTTTGTACCTGTAGTGATGTTAATTGCTGCAATTACTTTCTTGGTTTGGTTTATTTGGGGACCAGAACCTGCGCTCACTTTTGGATTGGTGAATGCCGTTGCAGTACTGATTATTGCTTGTCCTTGTGCGATGGGACTTGCAACACCAACTTCTATTATGGTTGGTACTGGACGTGGTGCCGAGTTAGGTGTCTTGTTCCGTAAAGGTGAAGCTTTGCAGCTTTTACAAGAAGCGCAAGTAGTTGCAGTTGATAAAACGGGCACACTCACCGAAGGCAAACCGACACTGACTGACTTTAATGTGCAATCTGGCTTTGAACGTAAACAAGTGCTGATTTTAGTGGCTTCGGTCGAAGCTAAGTCTGAACACCCGATTGCTCTCGCGATTGTTCAAGCAGCAGAAAATGAAGGCCTAAACCTATTACCAGTAACAGCATTTAACTCGATTACAGGTTCAGGTATTGAAGCAGAAGTTTCAGGCGAAAAAGTACAAATTGGCGCAGACCGTTATATGCACCAACTTGGTTTAGACACCAACTCTTTCCAAGCGATTGCTGCTCAGTTAGGTGAAGAAGGCAAAACCCCGCTATACGTTGCTATTGATCAAAAACTTGCGGCAATTATTGCTGTGGCAGATCCAATTAAAGAAACAACCTATGCTGCGATTGAGGCCTTGCATCAATTAGGTCTCAAAGTTGCCATGATTACAGGAGACAACCGTCATACGGCGCAAGCAATTGCCAAAAAGCTGAATATTGACGAAGTTGTGGCAGAGGTTTTACCCGAGGGCAAAGTGGACACAGTCCGCCAACTGCAAAAACAGTATGGGCGCTTAGCTTTTGTTGGTGATGGTATTAACGATGCACCAGCCTTGGCGCAAGCAGATGTCGGTTTAGCTATTGGTACAGGAACAGATGTTGCCATCGAAGCAGCTGATGTTGTGCTCATGTCAGGTAGTTTAAAAGGCGTACCGAATGCAATTGCATTAAGTAAAGCCACCATGCGAAACATACGTCAAAACCTGTTCTGGGCATTTGTATATAACGTAGCCCTAATTCCAATTGCAGCAGGGGCATTATATCCAGCATTTGGTGTGTTACTTTCACCGATGTTTGCAGCAGGCGCGATGGCACTTTCTTCGGTCTTTGTTTTAGGCAATGCATTACGCTTAAAACGCTTTCATGCGCCAGTAGAGTAAGCGTGCTGAAAATCAACTTTTGGTTTAAGATCATGACAGCAGGTCTTAAACCAAATTTAATATTTGAGGTGTGAGATGAATATCGGTCAGGCATCCAAACATTCGGGCATTTCGGCGAAAATGATTCGCTACTATGAAGAAATCGGTTTACTTGAAGCAGCTCAGCGTTCTGCTTCTGGCTATCGCATCTATTCAGAAACAGACCTTAAAACTTTAAACTTTTTAAAGCATGCTCGAGAGTTAGGTTTTTCATCTGAACAGATGAAAGAGCTTATTTCACTTTGGAAAAATACTGATCGGCATAGTGCAGAGGTGAAAGCCTTAACCGTCAAACACATTGCCGAATTAAAGCAAAAAATTGCCCACCTACAAGAAATGGTTAATATTTTGCAGGCTTCTGCCGATGATTGCTGTGGCGACCAACAGGCTTCTTGTGCCATTTTAGACCACATTGAGAAAGGGGTGGGTGTAAGCTAAATCCCATAAAAATAAAAGGGTAAAATCATGATTTATACAGCTTCTTGTCTTTGTAATGGTGTTCAACTCAGCATTAATGCTGAATTAAATCCTATTATGGTTTGTCATTGTAAGCAATGCCAAAAAGCACAAGGGGCTGCTTTTGCTGCCATCACTCAAGTACAAAAAAGTGATTTAAACATTGTGCAGGGTGAAAACCTGTTACAGACTTATTTTGCATCACCTAATAAAAAGAGAGTGTTCTGTAAAACTTGTGGTTCACCGATCTGGAGTGAACGTCTAGATAAGCCAGAAGTGGTACGCCTGAGGGTCGGACTTATTAATGAAGAAATATCGACGCCAGTCATCTCTCATGCTTTTGTTAATTCACAAGTGAAGTGGTATCCAATTTGTGATGACGCTCGCCAATATCCAAATGGGGTAGAAAACCCTTAAATATTAAAGATAGATCGTATTTTGTTCATTTGTAAAAAAACGTGAACAAGACTAGTCATGAATAAATAATGTGCTATAACTGTACCTAAGGTAATCGTAATATCTCCTCGATCCACAGGGAAACTTGGGACAGGGCAAAAGATACGATAAGACCTTACATATAGCTAGCAAAGAGCAAACAAGAGTTGGATAGACACAACGCTTACATTGCTCACCGTTGCAGAAAAGCCCGTGAAACGGGCTTTTTTAATGCCTGTAAATTTTTAATGCCTGTAAAAAAGCTATTTCTTATTTGGAAATATCTTATACTTTTAAACTATTTATGAAAAAGTAATGTAAAAATAATAAAATATTTCAAATATACAGACTTTTCTGTATTGCAATTTATTTTTATTAAGGGTACATTTGGTTAACGGTTTAAAGTTCAAGTTTAATAATGAACTCATGGTCGTTGTGGGAGATCTAAGAGCCTGCATTTTCCCCAAGATGCGGGTTTTTTTTATGCCTGTAAAAAAGTAAAAATTGTAATCAGCTTAAATAAAAAATATCTAATTTACTGTTATCTAAAATATTTTAATTAGCCTACGATCTAAAGATTGCGTAGGCTTAAAGTTGTGAATACCACTTAGGAACGATATGCCAGACAAGCTTGTGCGCAAGCAAGACATGCTTTAGCACAAACTTGGCAGTGTTCATGGTCATGTTTACTGCATTCTGCTGCACAAAGTTGACAAGCGTTCGCACAAAGTTGCATAGCTGATTCTGCTAGCTCAGAGTTTCTTAGTTCTAAAGACGTACAAAGTTGGCAGGTTTCTACACATGTCATGCAATGCTTAATACATTCACGCATCATATGAACATGTTCTTCTTGTAAACATGCAGATGCACAAGTTTTACAAGCAATCATACATTCAATACAAGCTTGAATTGAGGTAGAGGCATTACAAAATAAAGAAGAGTTTGTTTCTTGTTGAGTTTCCATAAAAGTTCTCCTGTCGAAGACTATTATTAAAAAATGGAATATCGTTATATTTTCTATTTTAGAAGATCATTTTTAAGGCATGGCTGTTTGAGATGAAAGGTCTACAAATCGCTAATACATAATTAACCTCGTAGTAGAATGTTACATCCAGTTTTTAGCTAAAACGCTCATAATTGTTCATGTTAAGAGGGGATTTAAATTTAAGGATTGTGTTAAATTTAATTGCATATAATACTTTTGGCTAATTTCTTATTGTGTGAAAATTGGGCAGATTATCAGTGTGAACTTTAAGGGCACACGAAATGGAAAACGTTAATCAATATGCTCACGGAGCTGAGCATGAAGTCCACATACATTGCAAACGATCATTAAGTACTTTAATACTGAGTATGCTTGTATTAATTACAACAGGTCGTTAAAAGAAAAAGCACCTAAGGGTGCTTTTTCTATATGAGTTTAAAGTAAATACCTTCACTTAAGAGTTAATAAAGCCACGCCGTTTTTTGTAGGCTTTACGGTCATAAGAAGGGATGTTTGATTGCTGGAGATCAATCGCGAGTTGTTTCTTGCGTTGAAACTGAACTTCATTTAAAAGAGCAGCATAAATTTTGGGACGATCAGTTTTAAACTTTTCTACATCCAACGGAATCGTATCTTCATTTTTGACAATGTATAGCACAGAACCATTGCCATTCGTTTCATAAACCGTCCAACCCACTCGTATAGCGTAGAGTCCAGTTTTCTGATTCTTGCCTAAAAAAGATTTAAAACCATCTGGATGAGGGCGAACATAAGCATTCATCATGCATCCTCCATCATCTGATTTATTTGATGAAAGCGACAATCAAAGAATTGATGGGGAATGGGACATCATATTCAGTAAAATCACGACTTCTATTTGTTTATATATTGATCAATTTTTAAATTTCAAGTCAGAAAAAAGCGTTTATTAAATAAGCTGAATAAGAACTAAATATTAAAAATAACGGCTTATTTTTCTGTGAAAAAAAGCTTGATTTAATTGTTTAGCAAGCAGAAAAAAATTGTACTTATTCTATATTTGTGTGATCGATTTTGCATATTTAAAATTATTGAAATAGTAAGTGAATTTGTAGTCATGTGGAGTTAATTAATTGTTTTAAAATTAAAAAAATAAAATTCAATATTTCTTGTTACAACCAATATGTCGACAATAGATATTCCTTTTTGACATATTTCGCCTAGCATAACTAAAGAGTTCATTGCCTATGGTGTCATTTATGTTTATTGGACTTGTGGTCACCATTTTGTTGACTCCAGGCCCAACAAATACATTGTTAGCCTCGGCTGGAATACAAGCAGGGGTGAAGCAGTCTCTTAAACTTATCCCTGCTGAAGTGATGGGTTATCTCATTGCAATTACTTCATGGGGTGTTTTGCTTGAGTCAGTTTCACATTTTATTCCTTGGCTTCCTGCCTTATTAAAGTTAATAAGTGCAACTTTTATTCTCTACCTTGCATTTAAACTTTGGATAACATCAACAAATGACATCAAATTAGACACCCCACTGATTACACCTAAGGCTTTATTTGTTGCAACACTTTTAAATCCTAAAGCTTTACTCTTTGCTTCTGCTATTTTTCCACATGCAGCATGGGAAGTGCTTCACGTTTATTTTGTGCATATTGCTATTTTTTTATCATTAATTACACCCATCGCATTTTTATGGATTGCTTTTGGAACCGTATTAATTTCAAACAAAGTAACTTGGTTAAACCAACGTAATTTACAACGTACGGCTGCATTTATTTTAACTTTTTTTGCGATGCCAATCGGCTATTCTGCGATTAGCTCATTTTAAACTTAACCCTTTATTTATATTAAAAAATTTAATTTTCAGGAGATTTTCATGACAAGATTAAAAGTAATTATCAAGGACCAGTTTGATAAAGAATCAATTGCTTTGGCAAAAGTTAGACCCATGAATGACCATGCGCTTGAGCTTCATAAAAGCGTTGAACATATTGAAATTAATGATGATATTATTTTACCCAATATGGATTTGCTCTATGAAAACCCTAAAGATGGCAAAATTTATCAGTTAATTGGTCCATTCAGTGAGGAATAACTCTTAAATTAAATTTAACAATAACCATGAGCAGAGTTTGTGTTTGGTATAGTCTTAGATGGTGAAAATTAAGCCAAACTAACGTATAGACACAATTAAAATATTGAACATCTAAAATGGTTATGGGACTATGCCTCTGTGTAAAAATGTGACCTAATCCACATATTTGCATTTCAGGATTAAGTGGATTTCACTAAGCCCATTTCTTCAATGAGAAGTAGGAGTGGGCTTTTTTTATTCTTTGAATGTCTCATCTAAAGCTTGTTGAACGGCTTCAATTCGTGATTTACACGCTTTATAAGCCGTAATAGATTCTTCAACAATCTTCATTAAATTATCGATATCCGGGCTTTCTTGAGATTCTAATAATTCGGCATTTTTCTTCAAAATGTCATGACCATCTTTAAACGTTAACTCTTCATTCTTCATTTGGAATTACCTGTGTAATGTTGGCTTCAACAACACCATCTTGCATCTCAATAGCAATGGCGGGGCTTGAAATTTGATGTATAGAGCGAATCGCTTTTCCTTCTGATCTAACAATTGCATAGCCCTTGGCCTGAACCTGTTTCGGGTTTTGCAAAAGAATTTCTTTCATCAAAGATTCGATTTGGGCTAATGAAAATTTAACTTGTTGCTGTGAGCTAAACTCAATACGTTCTTTCATCTGGTCAAGCAAACGATGTGCCGAGCTAAGTTGACTCTGTGCCGAAGATTTAATCTGATGAAGCAGTTGATCATTTTTGCTTTGATAGGTTGTGATTTGATGCTGAGAAAGTAGCTTAATCGTTTGCAGACTATCTACAGCTTCTTGGACGCGTTCAACAATGTGGTTTCGGATGCCAGCAATCACTTTACTTGGTGTATCAAATGAGCGATGAGCAATTTCATCAAGAATTGTACGGTCTTTTTCATGCCCAATACCTACCCAAATGGGTACACTCCGTTTGCAAAGTAGAGCGGCAAGTTCATAATCATTTAAATAAGCTAAATCATTCACCGATCCACCACCGCGAATAATCACAATTAAGTCAGGTGGAAAGTTAAACGTACTGGCCCATTGTCTTAAACCTGAACCTAAGGATTCAATCAAGCTGGTTGCAGCCGTGTTTCCTTGAAAAGTAGCGGTGTGATACACAAAATGGCAAACCCCATTTCGCTCAAGTGCATCTGCATCTTTTTTAAAGTCACCAAGGCCCGCAGCATTTTGAGGAGCAATGACTAAAACATTTTGAATATCAAAAGGAGTGGGAAGAAGTTTATTTTTATGGATTAAACCTTCTTGAGTAAGTCGTTCAACAATTTGCTGATAACGTTTAGCAATTTCACCCAACGTAAAGCTTGAGTCAATCTCTTCAATGTTGACCGAAAATCCATATTGAGGATCAAAACGTGCTCTAATTTTGATGAGTACATTTAAATCACTTGAAATCTCAATCCCAGTTTCACGTTCGAATTTTAAAACAATTTTACTCGCTGAAAATTTCCAGATCGTGGCTTTACAGCTGGCAATGACTTTATCAGTCTCTGCATCTTTTTCTGCGAGTTCTAAATAGTAATGACCGCCCTTAATATTTAAATTTCGAATTTCTGCTTTTACCCAAACTGGCTCATCAAAAGCCACACGTATGACTTCCTGAACTGTGCCGAGATATTCACTAAGGGAAAACTGAGGTTCAGACATACGAACTAAAAATTAAAGGACCAATCTAGATAGTATAAAAGCCATCCAACCAAGGCAATTGTTGTCTATGAATATCGGGTTCTATTTAAAATAAATACAACAATTTAAAGAATTAAAAATTGAAATTGATAGGTGAATTTAGACTGAATGGTTAAAATGAAAAAAATAATAAAAAGAGAATTGTTAATAATTACAACCGATTAAAAAATAAAGTTTGCTTTCTAAAATATATGAGCGTATAAAGCTTACTTCCAATTGCGGGGTGGAGCAGTCTGGTAGCTCGTCGGGCTCATAACCCGAAGGTCGTTGGTTCAAATCCGACTCCCGCATCCAAAAATATTATGCTCTGTGATGTACCACTTTTCATAATACGAAAATTATGAAAAGCAATTAGCTTATAAATAACCCTATATAAAGCTAAATATTAAATTCTAGACGAACTGTCCATACCCTAAATCTAGCGTTCTAATTACATACCGTAAAATCACATGAGCTCAGTGATGAGTGAATGATTGTGAATATAGTAAATGAGTGGCACATTGCCACAGCCGTAAATGGCAACGAAATTAATGTGAGGATTGTTCCTCATGTGCGTAAACAAAACTCTCTCGATGGATATCGTTGGGTCGAAGTTGGTAAAAAAATTCAACTTCAATCTGGTGAAGAAATTGAGTTAAACCAAGATGGTAAAAGCTTCTATGCCGGGTTTAATCAACTTTATCGTTTAAATACATATTGTTGATAAAACCATGGTAATAAAGCGAGAAAACCTATCTCTTTTAAAGGAGATAGGTTTTTTTATGTCTACAAGTTATATAAATAATTAAAGTTATAAAAAGGCTGAAGTGATTAAAAATAAGTGCATTATTATTTTAATTATATTTAATAACTAAATTAGCCTGCCCGCCAAAACTGGCGACCCATAACCTTAAAGTTTTTACCGTTCTCTTCTGTTACACGTCGGTCTCTAAATTTTTCATTTAAGCTATGCAAAATTAAAGAGCCATCTGCCTCTTTAAAAATCTGTTTAATCATTCCTTCGCCAGCAAAGTAAACCGCATAAATCTCGCCATCAATGACTTCTGTTTGAGAGATATCAATACCCACCAAATCTCCGTCTTTAATGTAGTCGGTCATGCTATCGCCTTTAGCTTTAATAATACGCATGCATTCTTGAGCAACACGTTTTTCTTTAAAGAATGAAGCAGGGAATGGAATTTTTCCATTAATAGCATCAAAGTGAAATTCAATAGATTCACCTGTCCCGCAAGAAAAGTTAGCTTCTACAACTTCAATCCAGACATATTGATCGGTAGATTCTGCACTTACTACAGTCGGGCTAAATACATCACTTTCTCTAAAAGAATCTTCAGTATTGCCAGTCGTTAACCAATAACCATCCACTCCTAAAAATTGAGCAATTAAAGGAAGAAATGCAGATTTTAAATTTTTCCCTGACTCTAAAGCCTGGTAGGCAGGTTGCGACATCTTTACAGCTTCTGCCACTTCAGCCTGAGTTTTTTTGGCTTTAATTCTAGAGTCTTTTAAACGGTCTTTAAGAGCCATAATGGTTACACCAGTAAACTTATAACAAATATATAACTTAAGTTATATAGAGTAAAACAACTATAGTTATTGACTAATAATAACTATAGTTATAATATCAGTTATATCTCAAGATGAATAGAGAAAATTTAAGTGGTGCCTAAGTCACTATTTATCGCTTTATCAAAGCTTTGAGATGGAAGCTAAATTTATTTTGTTTCTACAGGTAGCAGAATAAAAGGGAGATAGCTCAATTATTATTTGCAAACAGGCTATCAAAACAAAAATTGGAATAAAAAAAAGCCCGATTCCGTGGATCAGGCTTAATGTTCGTCGATAAAGGGTATCAAGAACATGAAGAATTTAACAAAGATTGTGAGACCTAACAAAAGTTTCCGATATACGGCAAAGCCTTATATGAACTTTTTGGTCAAAAAATTAAGGCGTGTAAAAATCTTAAATCCACAAAATTTAATACTTTTTTACATTTTTAGAAAAGGAAATATTTGTTTATAAATTAGTGGCTTAATTGCATATAGTTTGGTTCTTTATGATTGTTGTACCAGATGAAACGTTTTGAACACACATTTGTGGTCATAGCTTAGCTATATTGCTCAAAGAATGTATCAAAACCTCAAGAATAACAAACGATAAAGACGCCTTACTAACGAGTACATTGAGTTGGAGATAGTGAATGACTACAGCAATGCAGAACAGAGCTAAACAACTTAAAAATGCAAAACGTGGAGGGTATATCCCGACAATTGCCAAAGACGTAAACAAATATAAGGTACAAAAAATAAAAAGGGCACTTGAGGAGGCCAAGCAGATTGTAAATGAGCTTGAAGATGACGCATTCGAATTCGATGATCAAGTCTCTATGCAAAAAGCGATTGGTGCAATCACAGTGATTGAGTTGATTGAACAAGCCTTAAACGGTGCACACTAACAGGCTTTAGCATACAAACATTCTTTCTCGGACCCCTGAAATAAATGGGGTCAAGGATAAGTTCGTCTTGCAATTTAGCGCTGCTTTAAAGCGTTAGTGTTTTTTATTGACTGTAATAAAGAAAACGAAGGGATTAATAAACATTGAAAACCACTAGCTGGTCAACGTGGTGAGTTTTCAGGTTTTACCCTTTAGCGCAGGACAAAGTCATGGAAACAGTTTCTAGCAGTGGGTTAGCCACATTTTTAAATTTTTATAGTATTGCAATTATGGTGGCTCTAGCAGTCAGCTTAGTTGTCGCAGTTGTATTAATGATGCGTTTTCCTCGTTCTCCACAAGAATGGATTGTTGCTCTCATCTGTACAGTAGTTTCAAGCCTGACAGGCGGCTCATTCATTATTATGAAATGGAACCTGCATGAATGGGTATCCGATATTTGGGGAATGATCACCCTATCTGGATTCTTCTTCATTTGTGGTTTACCAGGCTGGGCTATTGTGAGATGGATATTTAACTTCATCAATAAACAAGAAGGTAAAACAATTGTAGAGGTCATCAAAGACCTAAAAAAAGCAAAAGATGATCTTCAAAATAGCTAAAGACAGCTTTAAATATAAAGGTAGAATAAAATGAATATTGATCAATACTTAGAAACAATTATCAGCCGTGAAGGCGGGTATGTTAACCATCCATCAGATCATGGCCATGCGACTAAATTTGGCATTACAGAAGCAGTCGCTCGATCGAACGGATATAAAGGCAACATGCAAGACTTGCCCTTAAGCGTCGCTAAATCTATTTATAAGCAAAAATACTGGCTTGAACCCCAGTTTGACCAGATTAATGCGATTAGCCCAGCTATTGCAGAAGAGTTACTGGATACGGCTATAAATTGTGGCGTCAATTTTACAAAGCCGTTATTACAACGTGCTTTAAATCTGCTGAATAAGCAGGGGAAGGAAGGTTGGTCAAATCTTGTGGTAGATGGTCAGTACGGACTTCTTACTTTGCAAGCACTAGCTACGTACTTAAATAGACGTAATAAAGAGGGTGAAAAAGTATTTGTGCGCATTTTAAATATTATGCAAGGGCAGCATTATATTGAAATTACCGAGAACAACCCTAACTACGAAGATTTCTTTTATGGTTGGATATTAAACAGAGTAACACTCTAAAAATGTATTAGAAGAGAACATGTTTAAAGATCTAATGAGTTAAAAAGCCTAACCACGAGTTAAGGCTTTTTAACAAATAATAGATCGAGCAATGCTTTATTGTGCGATAAGTAAAATGGCAAGTAGAAAGAAAATAGCACCACTAATTTTATTGAGCATCGAGAAATTATTTCCAGCTAACATCTTCTCTTTAAAAAATGAAGAGAAATTTGCATAAACTAAATGAATTAAAAAACCAATAAAACAAAAGGTTAAAGAAAGAATTAAAAATTGATTTAAAATCTCTTTCTTGATATCAATAAATTGAGGGAAGAGTGCGATAAAAAATACGATTGTTTTAGGATTAAGCAAAGATGCAAATAGGCCCTGATAAAACAATTTAGATTTACTTACAGCTTTATCTTTTTGTTGATCGGTCATTAACTCTTGGGTTGCAAGTTTTTTAGTGAAGTTTTTATATCCGAGATACATTAAATAAAATGCACCAATAAATTTTAAAACCGTAAAAATAGTAGGGTTACTAGTAATAATAAGTCCTACACCGCTGGCAGAAATTACAGCGATCACAAACATACCAATAATTAACCCACTTATTCCAAACAAAGCAGTTTTTACACCATAGTTAATTGAATTTGTGACAGTAAATAAAACTCCCGGTCCTGGGCTTAATAGGGTAAGAAATGCTATTGTTATAAATACTAAAAGACCGCTCACGCTGATATATCCTATTTATCAATTGAGGCAAGATTGTGCGGTTACTTTAAATGAGAAAATAATCGTTGTATACAGAAGGTTATGTATATTTAAGTCTTACATAGATTAAATATTTAAAATATAGATTTGTATAAATAAATAGGGCATATAAAACCATAAAAGTGAAAGCAACATAAACACACAACCTTAAAAATTGAGCATGTTAGTATGCTAAGTCTATACCTCAAGAAATCTATAGTATGACGAAAAATGAACGGCAGTTTAAATCTGGCGAGTTTCAATTTTCCTTTTTAGCGTTTAAATATTGGGGTATATGGTTTTTAGCTTTTATTCTAATGTTATTTGCGATGTTACCTTGGGCTATTCAATGGCGCCTTGCTGATTTTCTATCAAAAATAGCGTGGAAATCTTTAAGTTCTCGAAGAAAAACCACACTACGTAATTTACAAGCATGTTTTCCAGAAAAAACACCTTTGCAAATTGAGGCAAAAGCTAAACAGGTTTTTGTTGATACTTTAACGGGTGTATTTGAAGCTCTAAATGCTTGGTATTGTCCAAATTGGTTTAAAAGCCGTGTTCATATAGATGGTTTAGAAAATTTAACCAATAATCAGGAAAATGGCGTACTTTTATTAGGTACCCACAGTACGCTTTTAGATGCAGGTGGAGCGGCGTGTACTTTATTCTTTAATATGGACGTGGTTTACCGACCTCAAAACAATCCGTTTTTAGATTTTCTGATTCATCGTAGTCGTGCGCGAGTGTATAAAAACCAAATTGCTCGAGACAACATGCGTGGACTCATACAAAACCTTAAACATGGTCATGCGATATGGTATAGCCCAGATCAGGACTTTGGCCTAAAACAAGGGGTCATGGCATCATTTTTCGGTATTCAAGCCGCTACAGTTACAGCTCATCGCAGACTGATGGATATCTCAAAAGCAGCTGCAGTGCCTTTATATTTTTACCGTAGTGGTGATATTCGTAACCCTCAATACCATGTGTTGGTAGAGCCAAAATTAGAAAACTTCCCGAGTGGCTGTGAAGTCAGTGACGCTGAAAGGGTAAACAAGATTATTGAGAATCAAATTCGCATTGCCCCTACACAATACATGTGGTTTCACCGACGCTTTAAAACACGTCCTGCTGGTGAACAGAAGTTTTATTAGGGATAAAGAGGCATAGAATTTTTCTTGCTTTAATTATTTAGAATATCGATTGCAAATGATTTTGAAGCGTGTATAGTCGAGCATAACTAACAAAATATTCTTGTCATCATAAATTTCTATTTCGCAGTTTTATTTATAAGTCTTCGGTTCATTCAGATATTTAAGTTTTCACGTCTATTTTTTAGTTAAATTGGTTTCCCCAATAATAAGTTATAATATTTTAAAATTTAGGATAAATATATGTCTACTTCTACTGGTACAGTAAAATGGTTCAATGAAACTAAAGGTTTTGGTTTTATTGCGGCTGATGAAGGTAAGGATATTTTCGCTCATTTTACCGATATTCAAACACAAGGTTTTAAAGTTCTCTTAGAAGGCCAACGTGTTGAGTTTACTGTAGTACAGGGTAAAAAAGGCCCACAAGCTTCAAATATTGTGATTCTTCAGAATTCATAACTTCATAGAGCGACTAGAGTTGTTTTAAATATATTATTTAAATAGAATATGTTTAAAGCTAAAGCGCTTTAGAAGAGTTTAAAAACCCACTCTATCTTGTGGGTTTTTTATAAGTTTTAATTAAACTTATCTTTAAAAATAAAAAGCAGAATAAAAATATGCTCTTAAAAGTGTTTCTAAATTTTTTTAAAATATAAGTAATTAGGTGTATGGTACTAAAATGGATATTTGTATTGGCGGTATTTTAGACGGTCAAAAGATAGAAAATCATAATGATGTTCTTAAGATTGAAGAGCACTATTCAGATAATAGCTCTCAGTATGTTAAACAGCATTTCCACCTATTTGGAAAAATTTTTACCTTTTGGGTGTGCGAAGATATTGATTTACAACAGGCCATCAGAAAAGCCGAGAGAATTTTAGCGAACAAGAAAGAAACTCTTTAGTTGTTTGAACTAGAACGCTTCTGTGTCTTGTTTTAGTTTAAAGATTTTCTTATTAAGTAATAGGTATTTTTTATATTAGCTTAATAGAATTCGTTACAGAATTTTTTACAATACTCTTGTATATGTTACACAGCTTAACATTTTTTTAGTGGTATTTAATAACAATAGTAATACATTAGGCTTAATCTAAAGTTGTTTTATTTATTGCGCGAATAAAACAAAACCCACTTTAATAATATATTTTATTAAAGTGGGTTCTTTATTCAGACGGTCATCATTAATTCAATATACATAATTAAATTATAGATAATATTTGTTGTTATAAACCTCTCTTAAGAAAGGAAAACATTTTAAATGTTAAATGCAGTACAACCTAATATTTGTTTTATTGGCAGTAGTAATTTAGCTTTAGCGTTAATAGGAGGGTTGGTTTTAAAAGGATTTCAAAAAGAAAAAATACACCTCATTGAAGAGAAAAAGATTAATGATACAAATGCTTTGAAGCAAAAAGAAAATGGACTAAAAAAAGCTGAAATTGTTGTTTTGCTACTAGAGCCTAAACAGTTAAAAGAGACACTTATACCGCTAAAAAAATGGTTAGCTAGTAAAATTATAGTTTCTATGATGGCGGGAGTAGATATTGCAAACTTGACTCGTTTTACGGGTTCGAAAAAAATTGTTCGTGTAATTTCAAATCCACCTGTGCTGACGCATACGGGGACGCATGTGCTTATTGCTTCAGAGCAAATGGACCAGCTTGATAAAGACCTAATCGAAATGCTGTACTCTGCAACAGGTCAGACTTTTTGGGCGCCGTCTGAAACGCAGACAGATGCAATTATCGCTTTGTCTGGTTCGGGACCTGCTTACTTTTTCTATATTTTAGACAGCATGATAAAGACAGGGGTTTCTTTAGGACTTGATAAACAATTTGCTCTAGATTTAGCACTCCAAGCTGCTAGTGGTGCAGTTGAAATGGTCCGTAAAAGTAATGTCCCGCCAGCAGATCTATGTGGCAAGGTGACCTTGGCTAACGGGATTACCGAATCAGCACTCAGAATGTTTGAGCTAGGAAATGTATCTGATGATATACGTTTAGCTATGAAGGCCGCATATCATCGTAGTAAAGAAATCACTTCAGAAATTATTACTGAGGTAAGTTAGCGCTTCTTTAGCAAACTAGGCCTTTAAAAAGTATTCCCAAATAACGAAGCCTAAGCCAAACCCAATAAAAGAGTAGAGGGTAATAATAAAGAATACAAAACTGGCCTTATTTTTTTTCTTCAAAATGTTCATGGCGATGCCTCCAATTCAGATTAATTACATTTTGAAGAATTGAAGGCTGTAATCATAGATACAGAATTTTTTAAAAAAAATATAACAGAGCTATGATCTGTTATATTTTCTAGGTTCTATCTTAATAAAGATTTTTAAATCAATAAATTAAGGAATTATCTCTAAGTGTTTAACTCTTCTATTCGATTAACATTAAATCGGCTGTATTAGCAGATTTGAGAGGGCGTAGGGCAAAGGTCGAACGGGTGTGGCGTATTCCTTTAATTGAATAAAGTTTTTTTCTTAAAAATCTTTCGTAATGGTCAGCATCTTTGACTGCTACTTTAACCAGATAATCATAGTCACCTGTGACGAGATGAGCTTCCACTACTTCAGGTATATCTGCTAATGCTTCACTGAAATTTTCTAGCATTTCGTCATCGTGGCGCTCTAAAGTAATTTCAATAAAAAAAACTTCATGAATGCCAATCGCTTTTTGGTTTACGTTTACCGTATATCCTTCAATAATTTTTAAAGTTTCCAGACGTTTCAGTCGAGTCCAACACGGAGAAGATGAAAGCCCTACTTCTTCGGCCAGTTGAGCAACGGTTAAACGGCCATTTCCACGTAATGCAGATAAAATTTTCCGATCTATACGATCTAGTGTGTATTCTGTTCTGTTCAAAATATAAACCAAAGAAGAATCTTCTGATAAAAATTAATATACTTCATTTTTATGCTGTGAATGTTTAAAAATTTTAAAAAATACAGGAAACATTTTGAGTCAAAGGTACATACACTATTTCTATGCATCGAACCTTTCTGGATAGAGGTTGGGATGGAGCAAAGAGCACTGTTTCAGTAAGGGTGACTAAACAGTGCTCTTTGCGGATTTAATAAAAGAACAAATATCCTTTTCTAAAGAATGAAATTTTCTAATGTATTAATTGCTGTTTCTAGTTGGTCGTAATGGTGAATTCTTTTATCCGCTACAGTCGAGCAGATAGAAGGATCTGGGTGAAAAAAGATAGTTTTCATTCCTGTGTTATTAGCACCCTCAATATCGGCTTTATGATTATCTCCTACAAAAATACATTCATTAGGAGTACAGCCAAGTTCTTTACATGCATACTCAAATATCTGTCTATCTGGTTTTCGCATCCCTACGGCTTCTGAAACGATAATTGTAGAAAAAAACTCTTTGAGACCGAGTGCATAAAAATTATTTTCTTGGAAAGGGGATTTACCATTAGAAACTAAGCCTAATTTATATCCTTTGTTATAAAGAGTTTGAATTGTTTCTGGAACTTTCTCAAAAGGGCGGCAAAACTTATTAAAGTCGTTAATGTACGATTCAAGTAGGCTCTCAACACTAAAGTTTTTTATATTAAAATCTTCTAATAATTGAGAATAAACTAAATCTTTCCACACACTTCCATTGTTATCTAATTCGATAAATCTAGTTATAAAAGCCTGTTTATTTTCTTGTGATACTAATTGAAAAAAGTTTACTTGCCACTCAACAAATTTTATAAGTGATGTATTTCTGTCCAGCAAAGTCTGATCTAAATCAAATAAAATAATATTTAGCATTTTGGGTGTTATAAAATTTTTAGATAAAGACAGTATAGCCATCTATTTGATTTAAGAATTTTCAAATTTTGTGCTTACTATGTATTCAATTAAATAATAACTTTTATTTATCAATTTAAGAAAAACTAATCATTATTTTTTATCTAAATTTTCCTTTAATGTAATTCCATTACAAAGGAGGAGCAAGGTTATGATCACCCAGCATGATATAAATCAAAAACAATATCAAAATAAATCTCTCGACTATTTAAATAGCCAAGCTCATTCTGAAGGGGTTGAATTTAATAAATTTATTAATGAAATTCAGAAAATTGAAAAAGCTGTAGTCCTTGATTTAGGCTGTGGTGGGGGGCATGTTTCCTACAATGTTGCTCCGCATGCGGACCTTGTTTTTGCCTACGATTTATCTCATGAAATGTTAGACACGGTGTCTAAGGCTGCCAGTCAGCGCAAATTAAAAAATATCTTTGTGCAGCAGGGCATTGCTGAGGACATGCCTTTTAGTGATCAGCAGTTTGATGTGGTCATTAGCCGCTATTCTGCGCATCACTGGCAACATGTTCCGACGGCCATGAAAGAAGTAAACCGCGTGCTTAAGCCAGATGGTATTGTTATTTTTGTAGACATTATTAGCTCTAGCTCGCCCATATTAGATACTTTTTTACAGACCATCGAAACGATTCGAGACCCAAGTCATGTACGAAACTATAGTGTGAAAGAGTGGGTCTATTTTATTGAAGATGCAGGCTTTGATTTGGTTGGGTTAGATAAACAAACGCTTTCGTTAGACTTTGATAGTTGGGTAAAGCGAATGAAAACGCCTGAAGATCAAATCAAAACTTTACGTTATTTGCAGGAAGGTTCATCTGACCTTGTGAAGAAATATTTTAAAATTCAAAATGACGGTAGCTTTGAAAGCCATGTGGGTTATTTTGTCTTTAAGAAATTAGGGTTTTAACGTAGTGTTATGAATAAGGGTTTTAGTAGATTATAAACGAATTAAATATCACTAGCACTCTTTTTTCGAATAACTCGAATGATATTAAAGATGATTATAAAACAAATTTAATATCATTTATTTGATAAAAATTAATCACCCAATTTTATTAAGGTGATTAAGTATTCAAAAGAGATGAGGGTTATCCCATTTTCTTTATTATTAATAGACACTTATAAATAATTATTATTTAATACGCCCGCAATATTATCACTAATACTTTTAATAACTTTGTCGGGGAAATAATGCGTAATATTTTAGTAACGATTTTCACTTTATTCTTAGCAACATCAATTTATGCTGCTCAAGAGTCTAGAAATCTTCTAGAGCAAACTCAGTGTGAGAAAGCAGTAGAACTACATGGTTTTTTAAGCCGTGCTCAACTTGATTGTAATTATCACTATTACTCAGAAGAGTTAAAGGATGCTGCCGCAAAATGTACTAAACATGACCTTGGTGAAAAATACGGTAGAGAGGTTATGAAATTTGGTATGAAGGAATTTGAAGAGCGCAAGAAAGAGGATACACAGGGCCACTTTTGCCATAAGGTTTTAAAAGAGTTTCCAAAATATATAAAAAAAAAAAAAAATAAGTTTTAAAACCCGATTCTAGAAAGCCGATAAAATGGACTTAATTGTTCATTTTATCGGTATATCACTAAATATAATCTGCCAACAAACTAGAAAATAAATTTTAAGAAGCTCTGTAATATAAAAAATATCTAATTTTGGCTCTATTAGTGATCCTATTTTAGTTATGAAAATTATTAGCAGATGAAAAATATCTCTTTAACTCCATTTTAAAATTTTCCCATAGTTCCTCAGTCTCTAATTCTGAATAGTCTTCTAATGCCATCTCTAGTTGACCCTCGTATGAGTAAATTAAGAAACGCAATTCTTCTTTTTCTAAGTAAAGATTTATGGAAAAAATATTTTGAAAAAAGGAATATATCTGGTCTTTATGATTCACGGTATTTATATGCTTAAAAATATAATTTTCCAAAACTTTTGTTGTTACTTTATCTATCAAAGTTTCACTAAATTCACTTCTTTCAGTTAGTCTGAAGTATTGTAAAACTTGCTCAGTATTTGATAAAAAACAGATGTCTAAAGCTAGCTCATTTGTTGGATCATCTTCTAGAGCATGCATGGCCCAGTCCTGAATTTCTTCAGGTGTGATTAATTTTAGATCTAGCTCCAATTTTAATTGAAATTTATAACTATTAGACATTTATATAACCTAAATTTATTACATGATATTTAGAGGAACTAAGAGCAGCATCTTTCAATATACTTTCATATTTAAGAAAACTATATAAAATTTTCACTCCATTTTTTGTCTAATTCTTTTAAATCATTATATGCTTTTTCAAATTCGCTCAACGGAAAACTTAGGTGAGGAGTAGAAGGCGAGGTTTCCCAGACTACGGATGTCACAACATCGTGAATATGGTTAAATGCGTAACCAAAACGAGTCCATACGACTTGATCTGCTGAAACAACTTGTTCCACCATAACCACATTGCACACTAGATCTAAATCATCAGGGCAAATTAAAATTGGAACTACAGTTGAAATTGCTACATTTTCATAAGCTTCTGGTTTAAGAAGTTTCCAAGCATTACTTAATGCTAGCTCACTATCATAATCATATAAC
>NZ_JFXG01000009.1:0-151688 GCF_000588015.1 Acinetobacter sp. 1294243 | reverse complement strand
AATAAAGATTTAACTGGTGAAATTGAACCATTTGCTAATCTGGATCATTTATTAGAGCAGCTCCCTACTCTACCAACGCGAGAGTATTCGATTGCGAGTATTCCTTCTCAGCAAGTCCTACGTTTGGTGGTTCGTCAACAATATGATGCGTCTGGTAATTTAGGTTTAGGTTCGGGTTGGCTCACTCAACATATGCAAGTTAATAATGAAATTGCTTTACGTATTCGTACCAATGAATCATTCCATCTTATTGATGATAATCGCCCTATTATTTGTATTGGTAACGGAACTGGCATTGCTGGCTTAATGAGCCTATTACACACCCGTACGCGTCATGATTACACTGAAAACTGGTTAATCTTTGGTGAACGTCAAAGAGCATGTGATTTCTTCTATGAATCAACTATTGAGGCATGGAAAACCACAGGAATGTTAAAACGCCTCGATTTAGCATTTTCGAGAGATCAAGAACAACGCATGTATGTTCAAGATGTAATCCGTCAGAATGCAGCAGAATTAGTAAGCTGGGTAGAACGGGGTGCTGTTCTGTATGTATGCGGTAGTATTGATGGTATGGCAAGTGGAGTCGATCAAGCACTTATCGAAATTCTAGGTGAAGAACAGGTAGATGATTTAAGACAACAAGGCCGTTACCGCCGTGATGTTTATTAAAGATCAATAAAAACTAAAACCGAGTAATAGCTTAAATGCTTTACTCGGTTTTTTATTGCATTCAGAATGATTTTGCATACACTGTCTGCAATTTAAATTGCAACTCTAAGCACAATGCAAGTCAGTAAGTGGATCCGTATTTTCCTAGCAATCATTGGTTCGATTTTATTTCTAGATGGATTAGTTCTAATTTGTCTCAATAAAATTAATGTAGGCACCGTTATTCCTTTAATTTTAGGTGCTTTCCTCTGCCTATATTCCTTATTTTATTATCATTTAGAACGCTTTTTCTTCTATCACTATCGCTTACACACACTTTGGCGTTTTGGATGGTTATGCTTCTGGATATGGTTAATTGGCTTAGGCTATTTTTTTAGCTTTATTAAAGAAAATAAAGATACTTCAAATAATATTCCTCCAGTAAAAGCAATTATTGTCTTAGGAAGCGGTGTTGAGAATGGTCAGCCATCCACAATTCTTGCAAAACGTTTAGATACGGCCGCCCCTCTAGCCCTAAAACAGCAGCAAGCACAGATTGTTCTAACAGGTGGTCTTGATTTTTCAGAAAAAGAAAGCGAAGCATTGGTTATGTCTCGTTATCTTGAACAAAAGTATCATATCGCAAGAGATCAAATGATCCTTGAAGATAAAAGCACCAGCACAGAGCTTAACTTAAAAAATAGTAAACCCTTATTAGAACAGCACCACATTACCTTAGACCAGCCAATTGCTATTGTGACAAGTGATTTTCATATTCCTCGAGCAATAGCAATTGCAAAAAAACAGGGCTATATCCAAGTTTATGGGGTAGCGGCCGAGACACCATTAGCTACTCGCTACAATGCATGGTTACGTGAATATTTCGCATATGCAAGTGGATGGCTTTTAAACGAATATTAAAAATAATTTAATAAAAAAACTGCTATTTAAAAAATAGCAGTTTTTTTATTTGTGAAAATATTAGTGATCGGTACAAATACAAAGTTGATCTAAGCTGAAGATCATAAATTGCAAGTTAGATTCTTATCTTTAGCCACTAATAAAGAAATTTAATAAGGAGGAGGAAGCCCATCAACAGCAAGAGAAAAAAACACTAATGCTAAAAAAATAAAAACTAGCGATCAATAAAAAGAATAACTTAAAGATATAAGGACTTTAATTTTAGAATAGAAACGTTGTATCTACACTGAGTCACATAGTAAATAAATTTACATGTAAGTATAAGATATTTATAGATGAATATGAATTCAGGGAATTTAAATTTCTGATAGAAATTATGGTGGGCGCTGACGGGATCGAACCGCCGACATTCTGCTTGTAAGGCAGACGCTCTACCAACTGAGCTAAGCGCCCCAAGAAGAAAAAACTAATAAATTATTAATTTTTTGATTTAACTCTACATTCTCTAGACAAGGGAATCAAGAGAATGGCGCAGCGGACGGGGCTCGAACCCGCGACCCCCGGCGTGACAGGCCGGTATTCTAACCAACTGAACTACCGCTGCACTACAATACTTTAAAATAAAGTATGGTCACATATATGGTGGGCGCTGACGGGATCGAACCGCCGACATTCTGCTTGTAAGGCAGACGCTCTACCAACTGAGCTAAGCGCCCCAAGAAGAAAAAACTAATAAATTATTAATTTTTTGATTTAAAACTTTTACATCTCAAATCTTCTTCCAAACACAACCCGAACTGAAAAGTGGCGCAGCGGACGGGGCTCGAACCCGCGACCCCCGGCGTGACAGGCCGGTATTCTAACCAACTGAACTACCGCTGCACTTTCACAATATCGCAATTGTGGGGTAAACGATGTTAAGTCTTAAGTGGCGCAGCGGACGGGGCTCGAACCCGCGACCCCCGGCGTGACAGGCCGGTATTCTAACCAACTGAACTACCGCTGCACTTTCACAATATCGCAATTGTGGGGTAAACGATGTTAAGTCTTAAGTGGCGCAGCGGACGGGGCTCGAACCCGCGACCCCCGGCGTGACAGGCCGGTATTCTAACCAACTGAACTACCGCTGCACTTGAGAGCTTAACGTAAAGGCTTGGTGGGCGCTGACGGGATCGAACCGCCGACATTCTGCTTGTAAGGCAGACGCTCTACCAACTGAGCTAAGCGCCCTTAACGTCTTCATCGTTTGTGAGGTGCATTATAGAGAATCTTTAACAGGTGTCAAACGCTTTTCGACAACTTTTCAAAAAAATGCGAATGAATGATTAAAAATAAGTCATTATTAAGTAAAAAACAATTTTTTGTATTTTATTTAAGCACTTATTTTAATATTTTGATCATTCAGCTAATTAAATAAGAATTTTTAAAATCTTATTTTAGGTTAAAGATTGCTCAGACAAATAAACCAATGCATCTTCAGCGACTAAATCAAACAACTCAATAATTTCCTCATTACGCATTCGAATACATCCATGTGACATGGGAACACCCATCGGTTCTTTATCAGGTGTGCCATGAATATAGATATAACGCTGCATGGTGTCATGTCCTTCGCCTTTATTAAAGCCTTCTTCTAAGCCATCTAACCAAAGAATACGTGACAATATCCAATCTCTTTCAGGGAATTGTGCTGCTAGTTCACTACTATAGACCTCCCCTGTTGGCTTACGTGCAATAAAAACCGCATTTTGAGGAGATTGTGCACCAATTTTTTTTGCAACCCTATGCCATCCACGTGGAGTCCTACCAGTATTCTCTTGCTCACCGATTCCGTTCTTTCCGGTAGAAATGACATAAAACTTATTATGTTTAGGCAAAGTTAATGTTTGATTTGCTAAATCGATGAGGACATCTGCTTCTTCGAGCTTAAATTGAGACATTGAACTTATTCTCTTATATCAACTCAAATACTTTGAGTTTAAGTAAAAATTTATATGAAGAACTTGTCTTGCGCCAAAATTAAAAGATTATCAATCTTTTAATTTTGGCTCAGGGCGTAGCCATAACCAAACTGCAACGATGAACAGGGTAGTATCAGTAAAAACCTTGACCCAAAGCGGTGCTGAAGTAAATAGCATTATAAGGCCACTGATTGCCATCATTATGCTTGCAATCCATTTGGCTTTACGTGGTACTGTACCATTGGCTCGCCAATCACGTAATGTTGGGCCATATTTGGGATGGTTTAACAACCAATCATCCATTTGTGGCCATCCCTTTGAAGCTGCCCATGCAGCCAGAATCAAAAACACTGTTGTGGGCATACCTGGTAAAATTGCTCCAATAATGCCTAGCGTGATAAAAATCACGACCAAAGAGCGCCAGAACAATGTTCGCATATATAAACCTTAACCTGCTGTTAGCGTTAGTATAAAGTGTTTTTCTAATATTGTTTGTTGATCCCTTATGAAATTAGGATGAATTACTTCGAGTATTAAATATATGAATATTGCCTCAGTGAAAACTTCCTATTTCGAACCATGGCTTCAATTTCAACATCCTATAGTGCGACAGCTGGCTTTTTGTATTGCTAGTCCAAATTTACTTTGCCAATTACCAAAAAGTTTTTCTATACAACACGACTTTAAGCTGCACCCAACCGAAGTATGGGAAGAGCATTTCCAAAATTATTTACCACGGTTAAAAGAGCTAGATCAGTCACCAGAGCCTTTAATCCAGTTTTTATCTCAACTTAAAAGTACACGTTTAGGTTTACGCTTTGAGAATTTACTTTGGTTCTGGCTACAAGAGGATAATTATCATCCTTACCAACTGTTAGGTCATAGTATTCAAAAAATTGATGGAGCAAAAACTTTAGGTGAGCTAGATTTTTTAATTTTAAATAAAGAAACTCAACAAATTGAACATTGGGAGGTCGCGTTAAAATATTATTTGGGCGAGGCAGACTTACATTTAGAACAATGGATTGGATTAAACCGTCAAGATACTTTAAGCAAGAAACTTTATCATTTTACGAATAAGCAATTTCAATTTTCTGAAGCATTAAATTTTAAGATTCAACAACGTTTTGCAGTTTAAAAAGGACACCTCTCCCTGCCACTTCAGTTAAATTCTCAAAAGTCGCTACCAGACTGGATAAATTTAAAGCGTCGTTTGGGATATTGGGGGACTACCATTCCCCATTCTTCTTTTTATCGATTGGAAAGACATGAATGGTTGTGTCCAAATAAAGAGCAGACTTCAAATCGGGCACATTGGTGGACAGACGGTTTATATTGTAAAAATAGTGAAGAGGTTTTGTTTTATATGTTTAGACATCCTTCGTACTTAAACATTAAGCCTCACCTGCAAAAATTAAGCTAATTAACAATAAGTTTTAAGCTTCTAGAAACATTTTATAACGTTTTTACTATTAAACAGTCATGTTTCTTTTTCCGTTTGTTTTTTAATCTAAATTTACTTCATTATTAAATTTAAACGGAGAAAATGATGAAAAAAGTTTTAGCTGCGTCTGTAATGGTTGCTGTTATTTTAACAGGGTGTAATACGTTTAAAGGTTTTGGGCAAGATGTTTCTAAAGCAGGTGATGCTGTAACAAATACTGCTGAAAAAACACAAGATAAAATGTAAGTTAGAGTTGTTACTTCAAAAACCTTATCATTCCGATAAGGTTTTTTAATTTTTACGTACCCATCCCCTAGAGATTCGCCTATTATATCGGACTATATTTCACCTGATCAGCACGCAATTTTCGGTATGAATCATTCAGACACTCTCTCGCTTAGCTTAGAACTGTTACAACAACCTTCTGTTACTCCTATTGATCATACATGCCAAACCATCATGGCAGACCGTTTAGCCAAAATTGGTTTTCATATTGAACCAATGCGTTTTGGTGAAGTTGACAATCTTTGGGCGCGTCGCGGAACTGAAGAACCTGTATTTTGTTTTGCCGGTCATACTGACGTAGTTCCGACAGGTAAGTTAGAAGCATGGAATTCAGATCCGTTTGTACCTGAAATTCGCGATGGAAAATTATATGGTCGTGGTTCGGCAGATATGAAAACTGCTCTTGCAGCCATGGTCGTTGCATCTGAGCGTTTTGTCGCAAAACATCCTGATCATAAAGGTTCAATTGCTTTTCTAATTACTTCTGATGAAGAAGGCCCTGCTATTAACGGTACGGTTAAAGTGATTGAGACTCTTGAAAAACGTAACGAAAAGATGACATGGTGTTTGGTAGGTGAACCTTCAAGTACTCATAAATTGGGTGACATTGTTAAAAATGGTCGTCGTGGTTCACTTAATGCCGTATTAAAAGTTCAAGGTAAGCAAGGTCATGTGGCTTATCCACACTTGGCGCGTAACCCAATTCATGAAGCATCACCAGCTTTAGCAGAACTGTGCCAAACTGTTTGGGATAATGGAAATGAATATTTCCCAGCAACATCATTTCAGATTTCAAATATTCATGCTGGCACTGGCGCAACGAATGTCATTCCTGGCGCACTAGAAGTTACTTTTAACTTCCGTTATTCAACAGAAGTAACAGCAGAACAACTTAAACAACGTGTGCATGAGATTTTAGATAAACACGGTTTACAGTACGAAATCGTTTGGAATCTTTCTGGTTTACCATTCCTAACACCTGTGGGTGAACTCGTTAATGCAGCGCAAACTGCTATTTTGAACGTAACGGGTACTGAAACTGAGCTTTCAACGAGTGGCGGTACTTCTGATGGCCGTTTTATTGCTCCAACAGGCGCACAGGTATTAGAGTTAGGTGTTCTGAACGCAACAATTCATCAGATTAACGAACATGTTGATGTACAAGACCTTGATCCACTAACTGATATTTATGAACAAATTTTGGAAAATTTGTTAGCTAAGTAAAAGTTAAGATCCCATGAATTGAAAAAGCGCCCATTTGGGGGCGTTTTTTATATTTAAAGTATCAATACATTCTTTTAAAATTTTAAAGATTATTTATATTCAATAAACTAGAAAATTAGTTTTAATATAAATGGCTTAAAAAGCTGCTTTTGAATTCTTATCTATCCATTGCAATATAGTTGGCCAGACTTCTTTAGCAGCATTTTGGCTAAGTACAATTCGACTATGAGAATAATTTTCTAAGTTACTATTGGAGTAGCCAAATTCTCGAAATATATTATTTTCATTTTCAAAAGCTTGCAAATATTTATAGCATCCTTTAGCAGGGGCAATAAATTTATCGCCAGTCCCGCAAATAGAATATATTGGAACTCTAATAGAGCTCATAAATTTTTTATAATCTATATCTTTAAATTCACTTATAAAATTTTCCTTTAAGTTCCAATTAAACCATGGACGCATCGTGTAATAGGTTTCATTTATTCGCCCCAACTTAAATTTATTAGCAGGAATCTGACCTAGACCTTTTACAACTAATTTTGCAGAAAACAATTTAATAAAATCAAAGGAATTATTTACTGCTCCAAATGCTTGGCAAGCAACAAAAGTAATACTTTGAATATTTTTTAAATATTCAGGATAATTAATTAAGAACATGGTTAAGCATAGCCCTCCACCACTGTGTGTTACACAGTGCAAGGAGGTTATATTAAAATGATGGTGAATGTAATGAAATGCAGTTTTATATTCATATAATGCAACAGTTTCAAAATTAAATGGTATATCTGTTTTTGGGCTAGTACCATGCCCTCGCCACTCTAAAATAAAACAAATATAACCATGATTTGCCAAATAATCTGCAATGCCTATACAAACAGTTTTATCCGAAAATGCACCATGAGATAAGAAAATTGCTTCTTTTTTTATTAGAGAATTATTTCTTTTAGAAATTTCCCATAAAGCAAATTCATCATGATCATCTGTTTTTAAAATATGTAGCGCTTTATGAATTGACATTTATTTTCTGCTATAGAAGATTTTATTCTAGGTTATTTCGCTATGATTAATATAATAAAATTAGGCTCATCCTTTAACTATAATTTCAATTTATCTCCTTTTAAAATTTAGTATGAGGCTTTATTAAAAGTATATATTGGTAATTTCTCATATTTTAGCATTTGGAATACATATAAAATATAAATTTACGATATAAATAAAGCAAGCACTTCAATGATTTTTTAAACAAATAAATTTATATTCTATAAAAGAATTTCATCTATTTTTGATAAAAAAAGGAACTCAAAATGAGTTCCTTTTTTAGATATTTTATAGATGAAGTGAATTTTGAATATATTGCAAATTAGGAACATGGTAGCGTTGATTGTCCATACGAACATATTTAAATACAGTTGGGTGCTTCAAAGACTCTTGTATATCTTCATTTTCATCTACGACTTCAGAAATACGCAGACGAACTGAAACTGGCATCGATTTACACACAAGTGCAAAACGTTGACTAATGTCTTCACTTTCAATGACTAACGCTACTGCTCGAGAATCTATTTCGTCGTGCACCGAATAAACAGGGAGCTTTACATCATGCCATTCAATATACTTGATACCATTTTTAACATCCATAGCAGATAACACTATATTTTGTGGTAATAGCATTGGCACTTGCTGATGGCACTCGATAATATATGCATCAATAAAACCAGTTGAGACAGTAATTAAATGCTGAAGCTCTTGCTGGTCCATTTCATTAATTAAGGATGTACTTATATTACTTTTCATTAGGCAAGTCCCCCTTCAGATGTCATGAATAACGCATCAATATTGTGAAGTAAGTCTTCTTCTTGGAAAGGTTTACCCATGTATTGGTTAACACCTAAAGTAAATGCTCGTTCACGGTGTTTTTCACCAGTTCGTGATGTAATCATAATCACTGGCAGATCTTGATGTAGATCATGATGTCGAACGAGGTTAAGTACCTCAAAGCCATCCATTCGTGGCATTTCAATATCAAGTAACATGAGATCTGGTTTAATATTTTCCAATTGCTCAATGGCATCAACCCCATCTTTAGCTGTGACTACATCATAGCCCTGACGTTCAAGTAAGCGAGACGTCACCTTACGTACAGTTACCGAGTCATCTACAATCATGATAAGACGTCGCTCGTCAGACTCGCGTTGTCTATAGATAGTTTCATTAAGCGATTTATGTCGGCGAGTAGATTGAATTTGGCGAGCAATATTTTGTCCATCTAAAATTAGACAAACTTGGCCATCACCTAAAATAGTTGCTCCTGCAATCGCACCAATGCTAGAGAATTGTTGTCCTATTGGCTTAACTACAATCTGTGCGCGTGAGCCAATCAGTTGGTCAACTAATAATGCGACGGTTTGTCCATTATTTGCCTTAATCATTAATACTGGTAATGAATACATCATTCCACTTAAGCGCGGAATTGGTTGATTACCAACAAACTCAGATAAATAACGTAATGGATAGCGCTTATTTTCAAATTCAAAGAACTCTTGTGCACTTCCGAAATATTGTTCTAATGATGCTGGTGAAACTCGTACAATTCGATCAATCTGAGCCAATGGAATTGCAAATTGCTGATCAGCAACTTTAACCATTAAAGCATCACTAACAGCTACTGTCGTTGGAACACGTATAGTAAAGACAGTTCCCTGCCCATATACAGAGTCGACACTCACATGGCCACCTAAGGCCTTAATATCACTTTGCACGACATCCAGCCCTACGCCACGACCTGAGATCTGAGTCACTTGATCGGCTGTACTTAAACCAGGATGGAAAATCAGCTGTAAAATATCTTGATGTTCTAATACTTGCTCTGGATTAATCAAACCAGACATTAACGCCTTTTGACGAACCTTTTCGATATCAATACCTTGTCCATCGTCTTTAAATGTAACTACAACATCTGTACCTTGACGATGAATATTGAGTTCAATACGTCCCGTTTCTGGTTTCTGCGCTTGCTCACGTTGCGCACGGTCTTCTAATCCATGGTCAATTGCATTTCTAAGCATGTGCTCAAGTGGCGTAACCAAACGTTCTAGCATTGTCCGGTCCAGCTCGCCTTCTGTATTATTAACGAAAAGCTCTGCTGGTCGATTTAACGCGGTAGAAGTCTGCCTCACAATTCTTTGGAGACGAGGCAACAATCGAGAGAATGGTACTAAGCGTGTTCGCATAAGGCCTTCTTGAATTTCAGCCTGAATACGCGATTGCTGTACCAATAAACCTTCAGTGTCTCTGATCTTTTCAGATAATGTATTTTTAAAATCTACTAAATCCGATGCAGACTCGGCAAGAGACTTTGATAACTGATTTAATGAAGAATATTGGTCCATCTCTAAAGGATCAAATTCCGTATAACGCGAGTTCTCAATACCGTGTTTTGCAATAATTTGGGTTTCTAATTCGCCTTCCATTCGACGCAACTGATCTGCAAGTCGCTGAATAGCCAATTCCATTTCCGCTAAGGTATGACCAAATTGGCTTAAATCCATTTCAATTCGCGAACGGTTAATCGAATTTTCACCAGACAGATCAATCATTTTTTCAATTAAATCTGCCGAGACTCGAATCATCTCATTATTTTGATCAAGGCGTTGTGCTTGTTCCCACTCACCCATCATTGGCGGTGGTTCTGTACCGTCACCTTGCACAAAACTCATTACAGGTTCCGTGCTGAATAGATCAGTTCTAGTTAACTTACTAGGAATTTGAATTGCTGTTTCAATGAACTGGATATTTTCCAGACTTTGTTGTAAACCATCGAAGTGTTGATAATTTTGTTTAAAAATTGCCTCTTTTAACCAGACAATTGCACTCTCTAATAAGTTGTCATAAATATTTGAGCTGAAATGATGAAGCGCAAATTGTTCAAAAGCATTCTCAAGTTGATAAGCAATCGCTTGCACGGTTTCAAGTCCCAACATACGGGAACCGCCTTTCAAGCTGTGCACTGCCCTTTGTAGTTGAAGCAAGATACTACGGTTAGTACGTTGCTCGAACCATTGTTTTAATAAGTGATCGGCCATTTCTAATAGTTCGGCCGCTTCCTCCATGAATGTCTGCTCGACAACAGTATTAATATCTTGATCTGGGATACTCTCTGTATAATCGTGATCAGCATAAAGAACTTGTAATTCGGTTTGCTCAACAAGTTGATTACTGGACTCAGTAATCTGCTCAGAACCAGAAGTTAACTCACTGAGGTTTAACTCCGTATTATTTATCGCTTCTTGTTGTAATACTTCAAAATTTAACTCAGGTATAACATACGTTTCAGGTTCTGTTTTGCTCTCTTTAATATGAGAATCAAATACCTGACCTGCATTTTTAAGTGCTTGAATAGTATGAGAAGCAGCATAATCTAGGTGCTGTTCACGCACTATTTGAAGACGGTCAGCCAAGTCATCTTGAACTAGTCGAATAAAATCAATGAGAGCAGACGACACTATCAACTGTTTTTGAATTAAACGCTCATAAATACTTTCTAACTCATGTGCAATTAAACCAATATAAGTTGCCTGAATCATATTTGCCCCACCTTTTAAGGTATGCAAATAACGCATCAGATTATTGAGAGCGGCAAAGTTTTCTTGATCATTAACCCAAAGATTAAGATCTGTATCCATTCCCTCAAGCAACTCATCGGCTTCTTCAAGAAAAATATCTAAAAGGTCTGGATCAAAATGACGGTTTACATGCTCAGATGAAATGAATTGTCGATCTAGTTGTACACTCTGCCCTATGGTGACCTGATCAGTGAATACATTTTCTATCAGAGGATCATTCGCTGTTAGTTCAACTTCAGCATTAAACAATGATTCAACAACGTCTTGATGAGTTTCTAATGATTCGGAATTAAGATTTGGAATATATTGAGTATATAGTTTTAGCTCGTCCAAGACATTTTGGTGTTGCTCAATAATACTTACTCTTTGTCCTGCGGCTAATGCATCAAATAACTGAATTAATTGTTGGTGCGCTTTTTGATAAATTTCAAAAACATAATCTGATTGCAATAAGTCAGGTCGATCAAGCAATATGTCGTAGCTTTCTTTCAACTGGTTAGTATATTCATATAAACCAATCATTGCCTGCGATTGAGTATGTTGCAGCAAAACATCTGCTTGTTCACTTAAACGTTCAAGATAATGAGGAAACTCTGTACGTATTCCCTTCTCAAAGTCTAATTCCGCATCAAGTAATTCAGCAACATCTAGCTGTAATAGCTGAGACACTAAACCATGTGGAGGCATGAGTGGGCTCGAATGCTCACCATGCTGCTCCATGTAAGCATCCCAAACCTGATTAAATTTTTGTAGATCAGATTCCAATTGCTCAGTAGAGCAATGTGCAGCCAATAGATCTAAACTATTTCGAATAAACTGACGATAATCACGGAGTAATGAAACTTCTTCTGAATGAGAAGAAAGCTCTTCTTGTAATAGTATTTTAAATAAATGCTCAACTTTGGTACTGGCTTCAAAGATTGGTTCTACATGAGCCATGGCAGAGCTGCCACGTAATGTATGTAACGCACGTATTAGAGCATTATAACTTTCATGCTGATGTATTTCTTTTTCCAAAAACTGATCAATTGTCGCTAAGTGCTCTTCTGCTTCTTCCATAAATAAAATTAAGGTTTCAGCAAGAGTCTGTTCAGTTTCTATAGCAACTTCTGGAGTCAAAATAGTTAAAACTTCTGTAGATTCTGGTTCTAAGTCATATGTTTCTAAACCAGTTTGAGTTTCAGCAGTAAGAATATCTGATAATAATAAAAGTTCGTCTAACGCGGGTTCTATACTTTGCTGTTGCTGTAATTGTTGTCCCAATAAAATTAGGGGCCTAAAGTCTAGGGTATGATTTTTTTTAGATTTGAAGTCATCTACTAACTTAAAGAAATAGAACTTAAATACCAACTGAACATATTGTTGGATGTTAGGAGTTAATCCGAGACTCTGATTGATTACCCGATTAAGCGTATCTTCTACAGTCCAAGCAAGCTCAGCAGAAGATTTGGCCCCAATCATTCGCCCTGAACCTTTCAATGTATGAAAATGACGGCGGATTTCAGTAAGCGTAGCAACATTTTCAGATTGCATCCATTCGTGAATCAAAGATTGTAATTCAACAAAAACTTCTTCAATTTCTTCGACAAATATTTCAAGAAATTCATCGTCTTGTTGAGAGTAGCTATCTTCCGGTAGCATCATTGCTTCAGTTAAAGTTTTTAATATTTCTTTCATAGCAAAGGCTTCTTTTGCTTGTCTCCAAAATGGAGAAAAACGACAGAGTCAACACCAGAAAAATAGCTGTTTCCCCAATATTTATCTGGTGTTGTTAATACTTTTTAGAAGAATAGCGGTACTGAAACAGCTATTCTCATCCCCAATTTAATCAGGTAATTTAAAGTCCGTTACCGATTCACGTAATGACTCTGCCATGTTTGCTAGTTCAGAAACAGAGCGTGCTGTATCAAAGGTTGCAGTTGTCGTTTGTGAAGTAATTTCTTGTACGACTGTCATGGTGGTCGCAATGTGGCTGGCAGATGCAGATTGAAGTTTTGCTGCATCAGAAATGCTGGCAATTAAGTTTGCCAAGTCACCCGATACTTTTTGAATTTCATCCAAGGCAATACCCGCGTCTTTTGCCAAGTTTGCACCACGCACAACTTCAGTGGTGGTTTGTTCCATCGAAATAACAGCTTCATTTGTATCGGTCTGAATTGTTTTAACCAGAGTTTCGATCTGTTTAGTTGCCGATGCAGAACGCTCTGCAAGACGCTGTACTTCGTCAGCAACTACGGCGAAACCACGACCTGCTTCCCCAGCCATAGATGCTTGAATTGCTGCGTTTAATGCAAGAATGTTAGTTTGGTCGGCAATATCGTTAATGAGCGATACGATGTTACCAATTTCTTGTGACGACTCACCCAATCGCTTAATACGTTTAGACGTTTCTTGAATCTGTTCACGGATTGTGTCCATACCTTCAATTGAACGGTTTACCACTTGCGCACCATTAGAGGCAATTTGTACCGAACGCTCTGCTACCTCAGCAGACTCAGATGCATTTGAAGATACTTGGTCAATCGATTGCGCCATTTCATTCATTGCTGTTGATGCACCAGCAATTTCTTGAGCCTGATGCTCAGATGCCTCTGCTAATTGGTTCGTAATACTCTGCGTATCTTGCGTATAGCGAGCAACCTCTTGAGAGGTTTCATGAATACGGGATACAAGGTCACGTAGTTGGTCAATCGCAAAGTTAATCGAGTCGGCAATCGCTCCCGTAAAATCCTCAGATACAGTTGCATATGAACGTAAGTCACCATCTGCAAGATCGGCAATTTCATCAAGTAAACGTAAAATCGCGTTTTGGTTACGGTCATATTCGTCTTGTAATCGAGTAACACGTTGTTTATCCATCACACTACGTAATGTGATCAATTTAAATACAGAGAAGATTAAGCCTGCTAAAGAACTGATTAGCACCGCGCCTAACAATAAAGTAAGCCAGTTCTTTCTTGCTACATCAGATAAATGTCCCAAGTTATCTAACATCACATCTGATTTAGAGAAGATCTGAGAAGATGCCTGACGAACATTGACGATCTGGTTACCATTTTTTAATACCGTGGCAGCAGCAGATTTTAAGACTTTGTCATATTCAGATTTAATACTTTCTAATGATTCACGTAATGCCGGATCTGCAATACGATCAACACCCAATTCAGCATTACCATTAAGTTCAGCATTTAAATACGTACCAAACGTATCAATGTCTACACCAAAATCGCTAGTCGATACATTACCATCGGTACCACTTAATACCGAGTTAATAGAACGTAAAATACGTTCGGCAATAAACACCTGGTTTTTAGCAATAATTACCTGACTACTTGGCAAACCTTGACGCGCCATTTGGTCAACCATCAAGTTATATTCTGCCTGAATCTCAGGAACGGTTTCGCTAATAGAGATATTAGTGTCATATAGCTGGTTAAGGACTTTTTGATGTGCTGAAATCAAATCGATGTTTTTTGAAAGTTCAGTCCACATAACTTGAACTTTTTGATATTCATCAGTCGACTTACCGTGAATATTTTCAATCTCAAGTAAGTTTTCATTAAAGTCTTTTTGAGACTGCTGAAGCTTGGTGATTGCCTCTTGAGAACCAGACTCAGTTGCTTCAGTTGCTTGCTTAGAAATCGTTTGAGATAACAAACGTAACTCACCGAGACTTCGAATTAACTGGTTATGACGTGGAACGTTATAGAACAGATAGGCTAGAGAAACTAATGCAAGAACAAAACATAAAAGTGCTGCATATAGGATTGGCTTGGACTTTTCACTTTCCCCAAATAAACTGGCAAACTGCTCAATTCTTGACTGGATTGTTGCAATAAAATTGACACCCGATTTTTCGGACGCAACCCGACTACTGCCTTTCTTTTTAAGCTTAAAGCCCATAGCTTTTCCCCAGAAAAATACTCTGTTTTCACAGCGTAAAAATTAGTTTATAAATTTTGTCGATGCATTCATGTAATGTGGGTTTTGCAATAAACGACTAAATAAAAAGACATGCCAATGCTGGTTATGTTGATGAAAATAACCTTGGCAATATTCTTTTAGATTTTCCTCTAAGTCTAAGCTTTGAGAAAAAAAGCTTTTTTTATTAAAGTGCTGAATCCCCAAAACCTGATCCACGACCAACCCCACATACTGGTCGCGATGGCTAATACATAATACTTTTTGAGTTGACGAAAATGAACTTCGTTGCCCTAAAATAAAATGCGCCAAATCAGACACTGAAAGTAATCTTCCTCGAATATTTGCCAATCCCTTTACCCAACTTTGGGTATTTGGAACAGGTGTATATTTTGGTGGATAGATTACTTCTGACACTTCCCCAAGTGGTGCGACGAAGTATTGCCCTCTCATTTCAAAAGCAATTCCTGACCATCGCTGTGCTTCATTTTGAACTGAAGCGTAATTCTTATTACCCCGTTTAGACAAACGAAGTAACTCGATAAATCCATTCGCTGCCATACTCGATCCTATAAAACGGGTACAAAATGCCCGTTATTTATGTTTTTATGGATGGATGAGTTAATTTAGAAATTGTTTAATTACATCAATCAATTGATTTTCTTCGATTGGCTTAATCAAATAATCGATTGCACCTTGACGCTTGCCCCATACACGGTCAGTTGCCTGATCTTTAGTACTCACAATAACAACAGGGATATGCTTAGTGTCTTCATCACGAGTAATCTGACGTGTTGCCTGAAAACCATTTACACCCGGCATTACCACATCCATCAATACAAGATCTGGTTGCTCTGCCTTTGCAAGAGTTACACCATCTGCACCATTTGATGCTTCAAGCACGTCATAACCATGTTTGGTTAGGATTTCTTTAAAACGAAAAGTTTCTGTTGGTGAATCATCTACAATGAGAATACGTGCCATTTTTTTGCCCTCAAATTATTGTTTATGAACTTACATGATTACGAATCGCGTTTAACAATTCATCTTTGCTAAAAGGTTTCGTCAAGTATTCATCTGAACCTACCACACGCCCTTTTGCCTGATCAAATAAACCATCTTTACTAGAGAGCATGATAACGGGAATGTTCTGATAATTTTGAGAGTTTTTTATCAAAGCACAAGTTTGATAACCATCTAAACGAGGCATCATGATATCGACAAAAACAATATCCGGATTTGCTTCTGCAATTTTGGACAAAGCTTCAAATCCATCCACAGCAGTAATGACTTCACAGCCTTCGCGCTGTAATAAGGTTTCTGCTGTACGGCGAATGGTTTTTGAGTCATCAATCACCATTACTTTCAGATTTTGGAATGCATCTTCCATTTAATCTTCCATCCCCATAAAAATAAAATATAAATGCAATTTAACTTAAATTTGTTTTTACACATTTATACGCATTTTTAACATATCTCACGTTCTATTTTCAATGAGGCATTTTTGTCTACTTTCTCATTTATAAACAATAACTTTTAACCTCATCACACTTTAATTAAAATTATCATTTTTTTTATAATGACTATATTTTTATTCAGCTAAATAATAATTAATATAATGAAGATTAAATATTTAAAAATAAGCGACTTAGCTATCTTTTTGGGGATTTTCAATGAATGACAGGATGAAATATGCCTTTTACAGGAACTGTTTGTCTGTATCTATAGGCATTATTTCCTTCGGATCACTCTTTTTCTTACCCTCTAGTGTTGCTATTGCCGACACACCTAAAGCGGTTTGGTATCGTTATTATGACCAACATGGTATTGCCAATATTAGTACATCGGTCACACCTGCTCATATTCGTTATGGTTATGAAGCTCTAGATCGTAATATGCAAGTAATAAAAAGAAACCACTCTTATAATGCTGAAGCTGATTTAAATCAATCGAATCAACGGGCATTATTGGCGCGACATAAAGAACAAGATATCAAATTAAAAAAAGCTTATAGCGATAGTAAGACAGCTTCGATTAAAAGAGATCAGGCATTAGTGTCTATAAAAAAGCAAATTAATTATCAGCAGGAACAACTTAATCAATTACAACAAGACAAAATTTTATTTAAGCGTCAGGAAATGGAGTATTTCAGAAAAGGAGAACCGATTCCTGAGCGTCATAAGGCTTTGATTGAAAACAATCTAAATAATATTAATCGGGTTAAACAAACACTTGAAACACTTTCCAAGACCTATAACCGAACCAACAATGAGTATGAAAATATTATCGATCGTTTAAAAAAGCTTGAATAACTGCAAAGGTTTATCAAGAATAGGGGCAAAATAAAATTTGAATTATAGGATGATGCTGTATGCACACGATGCATCTCACCCCTTCTACTTTTTTTAAACTGAGTATTATTAGTTTATGTTTAATTTTAGCTGCATGTAATCAGCAAGAAACAACTCAAACCTCAGCCTCAGCTCCTGTAAAAATTGAGCTTATTCCTCAAGATCTTATTGCAGTTAAAGAAGGAGCTCTTGATTCTCAAACTGCATTTACAGGAACTATTCGTGCGGTTCAGCAAAGTTCCATTCAGGCGCAAGTAAGCGCAACAGCGACGAATGTCACTGCAAATGTCGGCCAACAGGTACAAAAAGATCAAGTTCTGGTGAGATTGAATAATCAGGACAATGTTGCACGATTAGCGCAAGCACGCGCCAACCTTGCATCGGCTCAATCACAAGCTGAACTTGCTCGTAATTTGATGAACCGAAAACAAAGATTATTTAATCAAGGTTTTATTGCTCGTGTCGAGTTTGAACAGAGTCAGGTTGACTATAAAGGTCAGCTTGAAAGTGTAAAAGCACAACAAGCCAATGTTGATATTGCTAAAAAAGCGGATCAAGACGGAATTATTACTAGTCCAATTTCAGGTGTGATTACTAAACGCCAAGTTGAACCCGGTCAAACAGTTTCAGTTGGACAAACACTATTTGAAATCGTAAATCCTGATCAACTTGAAATACAAGCCAAGTTGCCAATTGAACAGCAATCTGCGCTTAAGATCGGTAGTAACATTCAATATCAAATTCAGGGCAATTCTAAACAATTAAATGCAACGCTAACTCGCATTTCACCTGTTGCCGATCAAGACAGTCGACAAATTGAGTTTTTTGCTGCTCCTAAAGAAAAAATTGACTCGTTAAGTATTGGAGCCTTCATTAATGGAAACATTTTGCGCAATGACACTCATCAAGGCCAAACTATTCCTTTAGACAGCATTCAAAATATACAACATGATCCATTTGTATGGGTGATACGCAATCACACTATTCAAAAAGTTAAAATTCGGGTGGTTGAACAGCGTTATAACGACAATATTGCTTTAGTCGAAGGTTTACAAAGCACAGATCTGGTCAGCCGTATTCAATTTGAAGATTCCGACATTAATAAAAAAGTGACGGTTACAACCGACAAAAATAAATAAGGTAGCAAATAGCGTATGTGGTTTACTCGAATCAGTGTGAAATACCCCGTTTTTACCATTATGATGATGCTCAGCTTAATGGTACTCGGGTTGGCTTCTTGGAAACGCATGACTGTCGAAGAGTTTCCAAATATAGATTTCCCATTCGTAGTGGTCACTACGCAATATGCGGGTGCGTCGCCTGAAGCGGTTGAGTCAGATATTACAAAAAAACTTGAAGATCAAATCAATACAATTTCAGGAATTAAACAGATTACCTCACGCTCAAGTGAAGGCCTTTCAATGGTGATTGCCGAGTTTAATCTTGATACTTCTTCGGCGATTGCTGCTCAGGATGTTCGTGACAAAATTGCACCCGTCACAGCGCAGTTCCGTGATGAAATTGATACACCGATTGTGCAACGCTATGACCCCTCTTCTAGCCCAATCATGTCAGTCGTATTTGAATCAAACAGCATGAGTTTGGCGCAATTAAGTTCGTATGTAGATAAAAAAATCGTACCTCAGCTTAAAACGGTTTCGGGTGTAGGTAATGTGAATTTATTGGGCGACGCTAAACGGCAAATACGAATAAAGGTTATTCCTGCACAATTGCAAAGCTACGGCATTGGTATTGATCAGGTCATTAACACGCTAAAAAATGAAAATATTGAAGTGCCTGCAGGGACTTTACAGCAAAAAAATTCTGAACTGGTTGTACAGATTCAATCAAAAGTTATTCATCCCCTTGCATTTGGTGATTTGGTCATTGCCAATAAAAATGGTTCACCCATTTTTTTAAAGCAAGTGGCAACTGTTGAGGACACACAAGCCGAACTACAATCGAGTGCCTTTTATAATGGAAGAACTGCGGTCTCAGTCGATATCTTAAAAAGTTCCGATGCCAATGTAATTAAAGTCGTCGATCAGACTTATCAAACGTTAGAGAAATTAAAAGATCAAATGCCTGCGGGTTTAGATTACAAAGTCGTAGCTGATAGCTCTAAAGGTATTCGCGCTTCAATCAAAGATGTTGTTCGAACCATTATTGAAGGTGCTGCTTTAGCAATTCTTATTGTTTTACTCTTTCTAGGCTCTTTCCGCTCTACAGTTATTACCGGTTTAACCTTACCTATTACTTTGCTCGGAACCTTAACTTTTATTTGGGCTTTCGGGTTTAGCATTAACATGATGACGCTGTTAGCACTATCGCTCAGTATTGGTTTACTTATTGATGATGCAATTGTAGTTCGGGAAAATATTGTCAGACATACTGAACTTGGCAAAGACCACGTAACTGCAGCTCTTGAAGGGACAAAAGAAATTGGTTTAGCCGTACTCGCAACTACACTTACCATTGTGGCAGTATTTCTACCTGTTGCGTTTATGGGTGGTCTGATTGGACGTTTCTTTTATCAGTTCGGTGTAACAGTCAGTACAGCTGTTCTAATTTCAATGTTTATTAGTTTTACGCTCGATCCAATGCTTTCAGCTCACTGGAAAGATCCTGTAGAGAAAAAAGATAATTGGCTACAACGGTTTTTTAACCATATTTCTAATGTGCTAGATCGGCTTACCCATGTTTATGAAAAGCTATTAAAACTTGCTCTACGCTTCCGTTTAATCACGGTTATTGTTGCAATCGCTTCATTATTTGCTGCATTAGGACTATCGAAACTGATTGGGACCGAATTTGTACCTACACCAGATAAGGGTGAAGTACGCATTCAGTTCGAAACTCCTGTAGATTCTTCTTTAGAATATACCCAAGCAAAATTACATCAGGTCGATCAAATTATTAGACAATTCCCTGATGTGGTTTCTACTTATGGCGTGGTCAACAGTGAAGTAGACTCAGGTAAAAATCATGCAGGTTTAGGCGTGACCTTAAAGCCCAAACAAGAACGTAGCTCAGATTTAAATACACTCAACAATGAGTTCCGTGATCGTTTGCAAAGTGTAGCGGGTATTCGAGTGACTTCTGTTGCCGCAGCACAAGACTCTGTATCTGGCGGTCAGAAACCAATCATGATTTCGATTAAAGGATCTGACCTAAATGAACTACAAAAAATTTCAGATCGCTTTATTGCTGAAATGGAAAAAATTAAAGGCGTAGTTGATTTAGAAAGTTCATTGAAAGAACCCAAACCTACTTTGGGTGTTCATATTAATCGCGTGCTGGCAAGTGATTTGGGCTTATCTGTTTCCCAAATTGCGAATGCCATTCGACCATTAATTGCGGGCGATAATGTCACCACTTGGGAAGACCGTGATGGTGAAACTTATGATGTGAATTTACGTTTAAATGAAAATAAACGTATGCTTCCGCAAGATGTGCAAAATTTATATATCAACTCTAATAAAACCAATGCAGCTGGACAAAATATACTAGTTCCATTGAGTGCCGTCGCAACGACCGAAGAAAAGCTTGGGGCTTCGCAAATTAACCGACGTGATCTTGAACGTGAGGTTCTTATTGAGGCAAATACCTCAGGTCGCCCTAGTGGCGATATTGGTCAAGACATCGACAAAATGCAAAAAGCATTTAAGTTACCTGCAGGTTATACATTCGATACGCAAGGGGCAAACGCCGATATGGCTGAATCTGCGGGATACGCATTAACAGCCATTACCCTATCGATTGTATTTATTTATATCGTGCTAGGTTCTCAGTTCAATAGCTTTATTCATCCCGCAGCAATTATGGCCTCTTTACCCTTGTCATTGATTGGTGTTTTTCTTGCCTTATTCCTGTTCCAAAGCACGCTAAATCTGTTTTCGATTATTGGTATTATCATGCTGATGGGGCTTGTCACTAAAAATGCGATTTTGCTGATCGATTTTATTAAGAAAGCGATGGATCAGGGTGTCAGCCGTTATGACGCTATTTTGCAAGCTGGTAAGACCCGTTTACGTCCAATTTTGATGACAACAAGCGCTATGGTGATGGGTATGGTTCCATTAGCTTTAGGTCTCGGCGAGGGCGGTGAACAAAGCGCACCAATGGCTCATGCAGTTATTGGTGGTGTGATTACCTCTACCCTATTAACTCTTGTGGTTGTACCCGTCATTTTCACTTATCTGGATGACTTGAAAAACTTTATGCTGCGTCAAACTCGACGATTCATGTCATAATGCAGCGATTATCGTATAATCTGCGTTTTTATAACGCTTAACTTTTAGGACTTTTCCATGCGCGCAAGCCGCTTTTTATTTGCAACGTTGAGAGAAACCCCAAATGATGCTGAAGTGATTTCACACCAGCTCATGTTACGTGCGGGGATGATTCGTAAATTGGCATCTGGTTTATATACATGGCTGCCGATGGGAACACGTGTGCTTAAAAAAGTAGATGCGATTGTTCGTGAAGAAATGAACCGTTCAGGCGCGATGGAAGTATTCATGCCCGTGACTCAACCCGCAAGTCTTTGGGAAGAATCAGGTCGATATGAACAATATGGTCCTGAGTTATTACGCTTTAAAGATCGTCATACGAACCCATTCGTACTTGGGCCAACGCATGAAGAAGTTATTACAGATATGGCGCGTAACGAATTAAAAAGTTATAAGCAGCTCCCTGTAAACTTCTATCAAATTCAAACCAAATTCCGTGATGAAATTCGACCACGTTTTGGTGTAATGCGTTCACGTGAGTTCATCATGAAAGATGCTTATTCTTTCCATGCAACTCAAGAGTCATTACAAGAAACTTATGATGTGATGTACGACACTTATAGTCGTATTTTCAATCGTTTAGGTTTAGATTTCCGCCCAGTACAAGCAGATACAGGTTCTATTGGTGGTTCAGCTTCACACGAATTCCACGTATTGGCTGCAAGTGGTGAAGATGACATCGCATTTTCAACTGAATCTGATTATGCGGCAAACGTTGAAATGGCTGAGGCTGTTTTAGTGGGTGAACGTGCAGCACCGACACAAGAATTTAAATTGGTTGAAACACCAAACCAAAAAACGATTGATGATGTTTGCCAATTCTTAAATGCTGATCCAAAGCAATCTGTTAAAGCTTTATTGGTTCAAGGCATTGCTGATGAAAAAGGTAATGTTCCTGTCGTTGCTCTATTTGTACGTGGCGACCATGAACTTAATGAGATTAAAGCTGAGAAGCATCCTTTAGTTGCTGCGCCTCTTACTTTTGCAACTGAAGAACAACTCCAAGCATTTGGTTTAAGTGCTGGCTTTACAGGTCCACAAGGTTTAGTCGAAAAAGGCTTAACTGTAATTGTTGACCGTGCTGCATCTGTTCTTTCTGACTTCGTTGCTGGTGCAAATGAAGCGGACAAACATGCGGTTGGCGTAAACTGGGAACGTGATGCACAAATTAGCGAAGTTTTTGATCTACGTAATGTGGTTGAAGGCGATCCATCTCCAGATGGCAAAGGCACACTACAAATTAAACGCGGCATTGAAGTAGGTCATATTTTCCAGCTTGGTACTAAATACTCTGAAGCTTTGGGCTGTAAAGTTCTAGGTGAAGATGGTAAACCATTTACAGTAACTATGGGCTGCTACGGTATTGGTGTAACACGTGTTGTTGCAGCTGCAATTGAACAAAACTACGATGACAAAGGTATTATCTGGCCTCAAGCCATTGCACCTTTTGAAATTGCAATTGTTCCAATGAATGCGCACAAATCACCACGTACTCTTGAAGCAGCAGAGTCTCTTTATGCAGAACTTCAAGCTCAAGGTTTTGATGTGTTACTTGATGATCGTAACGAACGTCCAGGTGTTAAATTCTCTGACCTTGAATTGATGGGTATTCCACACCGTATTGTAATTGGTGAAAAAGGTTTGGATGCTGGTACTTTTGAATACAAAGGCCGCCGCGATGCTGAAGCGAGTAATTTAACTAAAGAAGAGCTTTTAGCTAAATTAGTGCGTTAATAAATACATAAATAAAAAAGCAGCTTTTCGAAGCTGCTTTTTTTAACTCAATTTTATGCCTGAACGGTTAAGTCTTTGATATTGGTTGATGAACCATTGTTTTTAACCGACTCGATTCCTTTATCTCGTGAAGCTTCACTTGCATAGAATTGACTCGTGCCAATAATTTGATGATTTGCAGCTTTTAAATTGAAATAAGGTTTCCCATTCTTTGCAGTTAAACGCTCATATCGGGCGTCATCACCACTGTTTTTCTGAATTGACTCAATACCATTTACAGCAGAAGCTTTTGCCTTATATAGCTCACTATTTAAAATAGGTTCACCATTTCCTGCCTTCAAAATAAAACGATATTGACCATCACTCGCTTGTGAAATTTCGTACCATCCTGCCATAAAAACCTCATTTTTTTGTTGGTGTGGGTATGACTTTCGTTATTATTCTGGACGAAAGTTATTTGTTATTAATGACAATATAAAGGCGTAAATATTCCTTGAACAGCCCATTTTTTATACTTTTTCGTAATAAAATTAAAATGATGTTAGGAATTTAAAAAGCAGAGATATAAACGTATATCTCTGCTGAAATGTAATAATAATTAACAGTTTAAGCTTTTTTTACAAATTCAGATTTTAACTTCATCTGACCAATACCATCAATTTTACAATCGATATTGTGGCCATCACTTGCATCTGGAACTAAACGAATCGTTTTTACCTTTGTACCTACTTTAACGACTGAAGATGAACCTTTAATTTTTAAATCTTTGATTACAGTGACGCTATCACCATCTGCCAAGACATTTCCATTTGCATCTTTAATAATTTCTTGTTCTTCAGTTGCTGATGCTTCTCCTTCTTTCCACTCATGTGAACATTCAGGACAAATCAATAAGTCGCCATCTTGGTAAGTATATTCTGATTGGCATTTTGGGCAGTTTGGCAAAGACATAAAAAAAATCTCAAAAAGTATATTATGCGAGAAATGACTCATTTTTTAAAGTTTTAAATAAGAGACTTTTACCAAAAAAAAATTTATATATTATTTTAAGTTTTTATTTAATAAATATTCCTTCAAAATAATTGCGTGATTGTTTTCAACATCTTTGGCTGAATATAAAAGTGTGATCGTATTCTTCAATGCGATTTGTTGTAGCTCTTGAACTGCGGAATTGGTCTCAAGCTCTTTTAAATAGCGCTGTTTAAACTCGTGCCAATGATCTGGTGTTGCAGCATGAAACCATTTTCTAAGCTCGGTCGATGGTGCTATTTCTTTTAGCCACAAATCTAAGTGGGCATTCTCCTTACTAATTCCCCTACTCCATAAACGGTCAACCAATATTCGCTTTCCATCACTAGGCTCAGCATTTTCATAAATTCTTTTAATATGTATATCCATTTCTGACACCTACTCAGCTTAATCTAAATATCATCACATTGATTTGCCTTACTCTACAATCTAAATCTTTTGCGCTAAATATTGTCTCAATTTGCCATTACTGATTAATTCAGGCATATAAATTGCTTTTGAATTTTCCATTATTTTATCAAATGGTAAAAAATGAAATATTATATTTATCCGTGTTCATCTCAAAAAGACGCCCCTTATTTGATTTTCTCATCTGGCTTAGGTGGTCATGCTAGTTTTTGGAACCCACAACTTGAATCGTTGAGTACGCATTTCAACATCGTGACTTATGACCAAGAAGGCTGTCACCAAGACAGTGCTTTATTACCTGCACACTACCATATGTGTGACATGGCAAATCAAGTACTACACTTATTAGAACATCTTCAAATTCATGAGTTTCATATGATCGGGCATGCTTTGGGTGGCATCATCGGAATGGAACTCGCAAAGCAACTACAATCCAGCTCAATTACCATGCTCAGCCTGACACTGATTAATGCGTGGGATGAACTAGATGCCCATACACAAAAATGTTTTGATGCCCGTATCGCATTATTAGCGTCAGCAGGTGCTGAAGCCTATGTGCGTGCACAGGCATTATTTTTGTATCCCCCAGCATGGATTTCTCAGAATCATAGCGACATTAAAAATACCGAAGATATTCAACTCCAAAACTTTCCACCTAAGACAAATGTATTTGCACGACTCAGAGCATTGATGCGCTTTCAATTACAAGCAGAGCACTTACAAGCATTGCAAAACACCGCAATTCATATCGTTGCCAATCAAGATGATTTTTTAGTTCCAGTACATAAATCACAGGATCTTTTTACCAAACTCGCTCATGGTCAACTCTGCATTTTACCCTCTGGTGCCCATGCTTCCACAGTGACCGAATCTCAACGACTAAATCAAACTTTCATTCAATTTTTCCATAACATTAAGGCCTTATCATGAATGCAAAAACATTAAATATTTTAGATCAACTCTTTTTAGAAGCTAGAACCCACAGCACGTGGTTAGATAAAGCGGTCAGCACTGAGCAAATTCAACAAATTTATGATCTGGTCAAAATGGCGCCGACTTCTGCCAACTGTAGTCCTGCTCGTTTTGTCTTTTTAACAACACCTGAAGCTAAACAAAAACTCAAGCCAGCATTGTCGTCTGGCAATGTAGAAAAGACGATGACAGCTCCTGTCACTGTTTTGGTTGCAACCGATGCAAGATTTTATGACAAACTGCCAGAACTATTTCCTTATGCCGATGCAAAATCATGGTTTACATCAAGTGAAGCCGTAGCACATGAAACTGCCTTTCGTAATAGTTCATTACAAGCTGCATATTTAATTATGGCATGTCGTAGTTTAGGTTTAGATACGGGTCCAATGTCTGGTTTTGATGCAAAACAAGTTGATGAGCTATTTTTTGCAGGCACAAATCATCATATTAATCTCATCATTAACATCGGCTATGGCGACCCTCAAAAAGTTTATACTCGCCTTCCCCGTTTAAATTTTGAAGAGGCTTGTCGGGTAGAATGAGTTAAGTACATAACTCCCTCTTCAATCTCAAAAGAGAAATACCTTAGTTCTACACGGCGACTTCAATGTCGCCTTTTTTTATTCTGCTGTTTTATAAAATTGGATGTAATACACACTCCAAAAGTAAAATTGATCAAATGATGCACAATAAAGCAAGTTAGTTCCTCCTTGGTGCATAATCGCATTATTTTTTACCATTTGATAAAAATTATACCAAACAATAAATTCAATACATTGATAAATATATAAATATTAAAGTTGGCACGAGCTATGCATTATTAAAAATACAACCAAACACTGAAAATTATATCGTTTATAGCTTTCAGTTCGACTTCCTAAACTCACGATGGGGAATCAAGATGAAGATCGGCGTTTTTTGTCCAATTGGAAATAATGGCTGGCTGCTTTCAGAAAATGCACCGCAATATAAACCTACCTTTGAATTAAACAAACAAATTGTACAGCGTGCTGAACACTACGGTTTTGACTTTGCCCTTTCCATGATTAAGTTACGTGGTTTTGGCGGAAAAACTGAGTTTTGGGACTATAACCTTGAAACATTTACCCTCATGGCAGGTCTCGCTGCTGTCACCAGTAAAATCCAAATTTATGCAACCGCTGCAACACTAGTCATGCCTCCTGCAATTGTGGCACGTATGGCATCGACCATAGATTCGATTTCCAACGGTCGCTTTGGACTAAACGTCGTGACCGGATGGCAAATGCCTGAATATTCCCAAATGGGTATGTGGCCTGGCGATGAATATTTTGCTAAGCGCTATGACTACTTATCTGAATATGTCGAAGTTTTGCGTGAACTTTGGGCAACTGGGAAGTCAGACCTAAAAGGCGAGTTCTTCCAAATGAATGATTGTCAGGTCAAACCACAGCCTCAAGCTGATATGAAAATTATCTGTGCAGGACAATCAGATGCTGGTTTAGCTTTTTCCGCAAAATATGCTGACTACAACTTTGTTTTCGGAAAAGGTGTAAACACACCGACAGCGTATGCCGAAATTAATGATCGCTTAAAAGCTCAAACCGACAAAACTGGACGCAATGTACAGACCTATGTGTTGTTTATGGTAATTGCTGCCGAAACAGATGAAGCTGCAATGCAGAAGTGGCAACACTATAACGACGGTGCGGACATGGAAGCTATTCGTTGGCTACAAGACCAAGGTGCAAAAGATAAAGTGTCTGGCACCGACACCAATATTCGCCACATGGCCTCTAGCGTTTCTCCCGTCAATATCAATATGGGCACCATTGTTGGCTCTTTTAAAAATGTCGCAAAAATGCTCGATCAAATTTCCGAGATTAAAGGGACAGAGGGAATTTTGTTGACCTTTGATGACTTTTTACAAGGCGTAGAAGATTTTGGTCAACGCATTCAACCGCTCATGAAATGTCGTGAAAGTGTCGTTACCGAACTGGCAGAGCAAGCCGCACCAACTGTTTTGGAGAAAAGCGCATGAATGAAATGTCTAATATTGTATGTGCAGAATTCACGGCACAGATTGGTACAGGCAAAGTGTTGAAAGCCGAACCTGAACATATTCAATTAGCAGCAGAACAAACTGCGCTTATTGTCATTGATATGCAAAATGCCTACACCTCTTTAGGTGGGTATTTAGATTTAGCAGGTTTTGATGTCTCAAAGACTAAACCCGTAGTCGAAAATATTAAAAAGGCGATCGATGCTGCACATAGTGCAGGGATTCAGGTCATCTATTTTCAAAATGGTTGGGATAAAAACTACGTCGAAGCTGGTGGTTTAGGTTCACCAAATTTTCATAAATCCAATGCTTTAAAAACCATGCGTAAACAGCCTGAGTTACAAGGCCAACTTTTATCTAAAGGCGGTTGGGACTTTGCTTTAATTGATGAGTTACAACCTCTTCCACAAGACATCATTATTGAAAAGCCACGTTATAGCGGTTTCTTTAACACAGCGCTCGACAGCATTTTACGTGCTCGTGGCATTCGTAATTTGGTCTTTGTAGGCATTGCCACCAATGTCTGTGTCGAGTCGACCTTACGTGATGGTTTCTTTTTGGAATATTTCGGTGTTGCACTTAAAGATGCTTGCTATCAAGCCGGACCTCAAGAGGCTCATGACGCAGCCCTATATAACATTAAAACTTTTTTTGGCTGGGTATCTGACACCAATAGTTTTATTGAAACCTTTAGTTCGGCATCAACATTGCTACAGCAATCTGCCTAATTCATGCATTTAATTTTATCTAAATTTTTTGATTTGGAGCATCTTATGTCTAAACAAGTTGTTATTCCTGAAGGAACAGCGGCACCACTTGCACCCTATGTTCCTGCAACCAAAGCAGACAATATTGTGTATGTCTCAGGCACATTGGCTTTTGATGAAAATAATAATGTGGTCTGTATTGGTGATGCCGCAGGACAGACTCGCCATATTTTAGAAACGATCAAAAAAGTGATTGAAACTGCAGGTGGCACCATGGATGACGTAACGTTCAATTCCATTTTCATTAAAGATTGGGCCGACTATAGCGCAGTAAATACGGTATATGCAGAATATTTTCCGGGTGACAAACCTGCTCGCTTTTGTATCCAGTGCGGCTTGGTGAAACCTGATGCCTTAATTGAAATTGCATCGATTGCCCATGTGGGATAAACGATGTCACTGATAAAAACCTTCAGCATCATAACTGATGTGATGTTTTAGCCTCGATTCATTGTAATGATCATGCATTGGGGTTGGAGAGCAATCATGCAAAAAAGAGAAGAGAAACAGGTTTTAACTCCATCTGCTATTCAGCAGGCTCAAACATGCTCAACACACTTAGAAGTAGATCAGCATACTTTTAGACAAGGCATGGCAAATCTTGGAGCAGCAGTGAATGTCATCACGACAGATGGACCTGCGGGACAGGCTGGCTTTACAGCCTCCGCTGTATGTAGCGTAACCGATACACCACCGACACTATTGGTTTGTCTCAATCGCTCAGCATCTGTGTTTAATACTTTTAAACAAAACGAGGTGCTTTGTGTCAATACTTTAGCTGCCCATCAAAGTACGCTATCTACAATATTCGGCGGAAAAACACCAATGCCAGAACGCTTTGCCCATGGGGAATGGAGCAAGCTACTCACTGGTTCTCCGATTTTGAATGAGGCCTTGGTGTCATTTGATTGTGAAATTGTACAAAGCATGAGTATCGGTAGTCATGACGTCTTGTTTTGTGCGGTCAAAGCAATGAAACACCAAAGTGGACTTAATGCACTTATGTACTTCAACCGCAGTTATTGCGAATTACAAACAGCATGCTAATGCAGATAAAAAATGAAAAAGAGGATCTGTTATGCGAACAAAAGAATCTTGGTTTCCTAAATTTAAGCCGCACACAGGTAATTTAGAAACTCCCGTACAAATTGATGAATATCTCCCTCCCGGTAAAAGTATTGTTTTGGGGTTACAACATGCTTTTGCTATGTTCGGAGCAACTGTTTTAGCTCCGTTACTCATGGGCTTTGATCCGAACCTCACCATTTTTATTACTGGTATTGGCACCATCTTGTTCTTTTTAATTACAGGTGGGCGTATGCCTAGCTATCTCGGATCAAGTTTCGCCTTTATTGGTGCAGTCGCTGCAGCCACAGGCTATGCAGGGGTTGGATCAAATCCCAATTTAGCTGTGGCGCTGGGCGGTACAATCATTTGCGGTTTGATTTATGCATGCATCGGTTTAATTGTCATGAAAACTGGAACTGCATGGATTGAAAAACTCATGCCACCCGTGGTCACTGGTGCAATTGTCATGATTATTGGTTTAAACCTTGCACCTGTAACAATCAAAAGCGTTTCGACAAATAGCTTTGACACGTGGATGGCAGTCATTACCATTTTATGCATTAGTGCCGTTGCTGTTTTTACAAGAGGTATGATTCGCCGCCTTCTATTACTCATCGGGCTCATCAGTGCTTATTTTATTTATTTCCTACTCACTAATATCTTAGGGTTAGGCAAACCCATCGATTTTAATGCAATCAGTCAAGCTGCATGGTTTGGCCTACCAACTTTTCACTCACCTGTTTTTAATACCAAAGCTATTTTATTGATTGCACCTGTTGCGCTTATTTTAGTCGCTGAAAACTTGGGACATTTTAAAGCGGTTTCTGCCATGACAGAACGTAATTTATCACCATATATGGGGCGTGCTTTTTTTGCAGACGGTATCTGTACAAGTTTATCAGCTTCTGTTGGTGGTACAGGCATGACGACTTATGCTGAAAATATTGGAGTAATGGCTGTAACTAAAGTCTATTCAACGACTATTTTTGTGATTGCGGGACTATTTGCAATTCTACTCGGTCTATCTCCTAAATTTGGAGCAATCATTAGTACCATCCCTGTCGCTTTATTAGGCGGTGCATCCATTGTTGTCTTTGGTTTAATTACTGTGGCTGGAGCAAAAATTTGGATCGATAACAAAGTTGATTTCACCAAAAATAGTACTTTAATTATTGCAGCAGTCAGCCTGATTATGGGTGCTGGTAATTTAAGTCTACATATTGGGCCATTTGACCTAGGGGGTATTGGAACTGCAACACTTGCAGCAATTGTGCTTAACCTATTACTCAACAGAACGGAAAAATCCGAAAGTCAATCTATTGAAAAATCAGTAGAACCACTTAATTCTGTCCCACATCTCTAGTTCTGGAGAAACTCCTTGATTCAAAGTGTTTCATTTATCGGTTTAGGTGCGATGGGATGGCACATGGCTTCCCATTTAACCCAAGTATGTAGCCAAGTGTATGTTTGGAACCGTACTTTTGCTAAAGCAAAGCAACATGAACAATCCTTTGGTACGCAGGCTGTAGACCTGACACAAGCTCTACAAGCAGATATTATCTTTTCATGCCTACCGACTAGCCAAGATGTAGAAAATTTAATTGCGGATTCTCAACTAAAACAAGGCTGTATTTGGGTGGATTGCACTAGCGGTGTGCCAGAGACTGCAAGAAAACTCAGCCAACAGCTCAAAGTAAATGGAGTTGATTATTTAGATGCACCAGTTTCAGGACAAACGATTGGAGCTGAACGAGGAACTCTCACGGTAATGGTCGGAGGTGACGAGTCTGCTTTTAAAAGAGCAAAACCAATCATTCAAGCGTTTGCTAATTTAGTTGAATATGTTGGCGATAGTGGTGCTGCCTTTGCAGTAAAAGCCATCAATAACACATTAATGGCAACACATCTTTGGGCGTTGGCAGAGGGATTAAGTATCCTTAAATCTCAAGGCGTAAATTTACACTCCGCAATGAACTGTATTAACCACTCTAGTGGCAAAAGTAATGTTTCAGAACACATCATGATGCAACGTGTTTTAAACCGCAAATTTGAAAAAACTTTTGCATTAGATTTATTACAAAAGGATATTGGAATTGCACTAAATCTCGTTACTCAAAATAATTTGGAACTTCCAGCTTTTAGTCTTATTCAGCAACAGTTTAATCAGGTTTCCAAACCCGATGCACAACAAGTCGATTTTTCAGCCATAGTTAAGCTATTGGAACAACAAAACCAATTAGAACTATGTTAAGAGTAGGTCATACGACCTACTCTTTTTTATAAGAAAGTAGAGTGACTTTATTGATCTGGAATTTCAGCTTCAATCAATAAGGTAAGCAAAGATAGGGATTCTTGCCACCCTAAATAACAAGCTTCTACAGGAATCACTTCTGGTATGCCTTCTTGCGTAATATGCACTTCTGTACCTACCAATACGCTTTTTAATGTAATAGTAACCTGCATAGTCCCGGGTAAATTTGGATCATCGAATTGATCGTTGTAGCGAATTAGTTCATTTGGAACTAATTCCACATATGTTCCGCCAAAAGCATGTGTTGAACCTGTTGAAAAATTGGTAAAACTCATTTTGTATGAGCCACCAACATTTGCATCAAAACTATGAACTTTCGCAGTAAAACCGTGGGGCGGTAACCACTTGACTAAAGCATCTGGATCTAAAAATGCACGATAGACTCGCTCGGCTGGTGCCTTAAACACGCGATGAAATTTCACTGTACCTGTTGCCATCATATTCTCCTTATTTTAATTTCCTTAAAATTATTGAAATTATGGCTATTAGCTTAAACCTTCCGATTTATCCGAACGTATATTTTTGGTGTTTTTTTAAACAAAAAAGCCAACTTAAGGACAAACTCAAATTACGAAAACTATGGCTGATTTTTTAGTAAAAATGGAGCAAAATAGTCAGCAATCATAAAGAAACATATTGAATTTGAGATTAATCATGAGTCTGCTCGCTTTCTCCTCATATGCTTTAAACGGTGTAGATGCACAAAAGTTTTTACAAGGCCAAGTTACTGTAGATACTGAACGTTTAGCTGAAAATGAAACTCGCTATACAGCTATTTGTGATCTTAAAGGTCGTATTCACTTTGGCTTATGGCTAAAGAAGATTAATCCTGAAAGTTTTGAAATTGTAGTTACTCAAGATCAAGCTGAAGAGTTTGCCAAACATATTAAAAAGTATGGTGCCTTTTCAAAAATGACCTTAAGTGAACAAGGTGCTGTGTTTCCAAAAGTTGTGAATCATCAAACTGAGTTCACTACTGCTGAAACTGATATTTCAGAATGGCAAAAACAAGCCATCATGACTGGTCAAGCGTGGATTACACAGGCAACTGAACATGAATTCCAGCCACAAGAATTGCGTTTACATCAACGTGAAGGCGTCAATTACGACAAAGGCTGTTACCTAGGTCAGGAAATTGTGGCGCGTCTTTGGTTTAAAGCAAAACCAAAACATTGGTTACATCTCGTACAAGGTACAGGTGAAGCGCCTGCTTCAGCAACTCAATTAAATAATGATGTTGAAGTCGTTAATAGTATTGCAAATGATGAAGGCTATCTTGCTTTAGTTGTTGCGAAACCTGCTGCTCTACAAGAGTTGGGGCTTCAAGTTCTTAAGTTACCAGAAGCTTTAAGTGGTGACGTTGCAAGACCACAATAATAATTTTTATTAGTCCAAACTGCCCACTGCTAAGTTAGTGGGCTTTTTTATAGATACAAAACACTAATGATTTCATTAGATTAGAACGTCAATTTTTTAAGCTTTATATGCCATCATTAGCCCTGTTGAAATTAAAGAGAAAAAAGATGAAAACTAAACTTGCTACACTCATGTTGAGTCTGGCTATTTTCGGTTCTGCTCATGCTGATGTTAAAACACTTGAACAAAATCTTAAGACAAATTATCCCGATTTGCCTGTAAAAGGTGTTTATCAATCGCCTGTACAAGGCATTTATGAAGTCTATACAAGCGGCCGCATTGTTTATACTAATCAAGATGCGAAGTACTTTTTTGTTGGTAATTTAGTCGATATTAAACAACAAAAAAATATGACTGAAGAACGTATTGCCGAACTGGGCAAAATTGACGTTAAAAGTTTGCCATTAAATCAGGCAATTAAATATGTAAAAGGTAAAGGCGAACGTACGCTCTATGTCTTTAGTGATCCAGATTGCCCATATTGCCAGCGCCTAGAACAAAATATGGTTGGGGTTGATAACGTAACCGTATATGTGTTCCTTTATCCTCTTACTAGTTTGCATCCAAATGCTGAAAAAGTTTCAAATCAAATCTGGTGCTCAAAAAATCCAGCAGAAGCTTGGACAAACTATATGCTTAATCGCAAATTAACGACTAATAGCAAAAGTTGCTCAAGCCCGATTCAGAAAAATATTGCTTTAGGTCAAAAATTAAATATCGATGGAACACCTACCCTGTTCTTGCAAGATGGCCAAAGACTCTCTGGTGTACCAAGTGATGCCAAGCAAATCGAAGCATTACTTCAGTCAGCAAAATAATAATATTACCCACTGCATTATATGAATGTGAGTGGGTATTTTTTCTCCACAATTTGCCCAAAGTGCAGTGCTTTATATACAAATCGGCTGTTTACTTTCAGCAATCAATATTTATGATGAGAAATTGAAACTCTTTCATGCATCAATGGATTGATGTAGCTACGAAGTAAAAGGTTAAAAAGAAATGAAGAAATTACTAATCGCAAGCCTAATCACCCTTTCAAGTGCATCAATTTTTGCAGCTGATAACACAGCGACTGCTGCTAAAACCGATGTTTTTAAACAAGCTGAGCAACTCTACGCAGCAAAAAATTACTCTGCCGCATTTCAAGAAATGCAACGCCTAGCCCAAACAGGTAATGCCCAAGCTATTTATAACTTAGGCTATATGACTCAAATGGGCCAAGGTATAGCAAAAGATTCTTCTAAGGCCCTAAAATATTATGAGGATGCTTCAAATAAAGGTTACGCCCAAGCAAGTTACACGCTTGCACAAATTTATGAGACTGGTGAATTGGGCGTTGCGAAAGATAGCAACAAATTCAGTCAATATATTCAAAAGGCATCGGCTCAAGGTTCTGATGATGCAACTGTGAAAATTGCGACAATTTTATTTGCTCAGAAAAAACCGCAGTCACATCAAATTGCCCTTCAAAAATTGGCGCCTTTAATTCGAAAAGGTAACTATCCTGCTATTCAGGTCAAAGCACTCTATGACATTAGCCAAGGTGTTGAAAATAAAAATCCTTTAATGAAACGCCAAGGTATCGAAGCTTTACAGTCAATTGCACAAAAAGGCTATGCACCTGCTTCTATGGCTTTAGCAACCATGATGGCGAATGGCAATATCATTCCGCAAAACCTACCGCAGGCTAAAAAGATCTTTACTGAACTTGCCAATCAAAATGTGCCTAACGCTAAAGAATCGTTAGCTTCGGTTGATAAGATTATTGCAGAAAAGAGCAAACAGGCTGCAAATGCTCCCGCACAGCCAGCGCCTAAAAAATAGTAAGTAATTAGCCCCTTATGGGGCTTTTCTTTTACCACCACAAAGCAATAAGCCAGCTCACACCAATAAAACCAACAATTGTACTAATCATAAGTGGTGTTAACGCCTTTTCATTTAAGCCATAGGCTTGTCCAAAAATGCCGAAAGCAATCGGCATCGGTAAAGCAGCGATTAATGTTCCTGCGTAAAGCATTTCACGGCTTACATTTGGAGTTATTAAAAAAAGTGCAAAAATAACAGATGGCATTAGTACAACTTTAAAGGTCGCTAACAAAACGCTTTCTATATTTACCGTTGTTATTCCAATACCTACTAAACTTCCGCCAATTGCAAACAAGGCCAAAGGCGAAGCTGTACGCCCAAGTAACTCTAAAGATTGGTCAAGCGTTGCAGGAAGATTAACATCTAAAAGAATGCATCCCATCCCAACCAAAATAGCGATAATGACAGGGTTCTTGAGTAAGTTTAAAAAAGTCTGTTTTAACAGCGGTAAAAGATTTTGCTGTTGATGTAAACCAGCTTCGGCCAAAATGAGCATCAGCGCCACAATCAATAAATTCTCAATGATGAGTGTTAAAGAAATATAGATCGCAGCGTGATTACCTATCAACATGGTTAGAATAGCTGTTCCCATAAATCCAGTATTCGACATAGATGCCCCCATCGATATGACGGCGCTATGGGTTAAGCTATTTTTAAAATATTTTCTATAGAGAATAAAAGCAAAGAAAAATAAAATTAAAGCCCCGCCACCATAAGCAAGAAAATAAGCTGGGTGCCAAATGTCTTGTAAGTTTTTATTTGCCAATGAGTGAATTAAAAAAGCCGGTAAGGAAATTTTAATTACGAATGCGCTAAGAGCCCTGATCTGTTCAGGTGTTACCAATTTGATGAGGACACAGACATAGCCCATCAATAGCAATATCAAGATAGGTAAAATAACCTGAAAAACCACTGACCGTCCTCACTTCACGAAAGAAAAATGGGCAAAGATAACTTTGCCCAATACAATTAAAAAGAGTTAAAAAGCTGCTTTAATCCATGAGGTTGGCAACGTAAATACTGAGGCGCAATTTTAACTTCTGCCCCTAAAGCCGCTGCTGCATGCCAAGGCCATCTTGGGTCATATAACATTGCACGAGCAAGACCAATAGCATCAGCTTGCTGGTTTTCCAGAATTTGTTCAGCATGTTCTGGCTCAGTAATTAGCCCTACAGCAATGACTGGAATAGACACATGCTTTTTAACTTGTTCAGCAAAAGGCACTTGGTAGCCAGCCCCAATCGTAATAGATTGATGTTCGTGCAAACCGCCACTAGACACATGCACATAGGCTGCACCCAATTGCTCTAAAGCTTTTGATAAGCCCACTGTAGATTCAACGTCCCAATGCTCGATACTCTCCAACCAATCGGTCGCAGACAGCCTAACACCAACAGGATAACCTTCAGGTACAGCTAGTTTAATTGCCTGAAGAACCTCAAGGGTCATACGCATACGGTTTTCTAAAGAACCACCATATTCATCAGTACGCTGATTGGCAATTGGCGATAAGAATTGATGTAGTAAATAACCATGCGCAGCATGAACTTCAATCAACTCAAATCCAGCTTCTACAGCACGTTTTGCCGCTGCTGCAAAGTCTTGTTGAACTTGTTTAATCTCAGCAATGGTCAAAGCATGTGGTGCAGCATCATGCACTGAAAAGGTACTTTCACTTGGAGCAACCGTTTGCCAACCATGAGGCTGATCTTTTGCAATCTGACCTTTACCTAACCACGGCTTTTCAGTAGACGCTTTACGTCCTGCATGTGCTAACTGAATCCCAAATGGCATTGGTGAAAGTGTATGAACCTAAGCTAACAACGCTTTGATTTGGTCACGTTGCTGATCATTCCAAAGCCCAAGGTCAGCATAGCTAATCCGACCTTCAGGTTGTACAGCAGTCGCCTCTACAATACAAAGTCCTGCACCAGATAATGCATAATTTGCCCATTGCTGTTCATGCCAATAGGTAATTTCACCATCATCTGTTGCCGAATATTGGCACATCGGAGCAATTACAATTCTATTGACCAGTTGTAGTGAACCAAAGTTAACCGTTTCAAATAATTTTGCCATTTTTAATTCCTAGAATTGCTTAATTACACGTAAACCTGCACTCCAGTTACGTCCATCCGCTGGTTCAAAGTAACGTCTATTACCATCATTTACGATCACTGAACCTGCATAGTTTTTATCAAATAGGTTATCAACACGGGCAAAGCTATTCACTTTCCAGTCACCCATTACCCATGCGTAACCAACATTAGCTGAGGTTACACTGTAGCTTGGCGCTGCGTCACTGTTGGTATCATTCACGTATACTTTATCCATATACTGTACATCTACCCCGCCATATAGCCCGTGCGATGGCTGCCAAGCCAAAGAGGCGTAAGCTTGGTTTTTGGCAATTCCCGGAATGGCATTGCCCGATGGAATTTGAGCAATACTTCCTAAAGCTGGAATATCAGCATCAAAAGTTGCATCTAAATATGTATAGCTAGCAGTCGCTGTTAAATCTCGCCACAACTTTTTATTCCATGCAAACTCTAAGCCTTCACGTAAGGTTTTATCTGCATTGCGGAAGGTTGATCGGCCATTTGAGTTACCTGCAGAAACGATGTCATCTTTGGTTTTAGTCTGGAATACTGCCAAAGTAAAATCACCTAATTGGTTTTGTGATTTTAAGCCTGTTTCATAGGTATCGCTTGTGGATGCGGTTAAATCAAAATTAAAACCACTTTCTCCATCTGGACGATATGCCATTTCAGTAAAAGTTGGCGTTTCAAATCCTTTGGCATAACTCACATAAGCCATGAGTTCAGGTAAAATTTGCCAGCTTAAAGCAGCAGAAGGCAAAACTTTACTGTAATCAGTCTTACCACTATCGTCGCCATTACTTAAATAGTTATCTTTAGATTTGTAATGGACATTGCTATAGCGTACGCCTGTATCTAAACGCCACGTTGGTAAGAACTGCCATGACGCTTGTAAATAGGGATCGATATTCCACAAAGTATTATCTTCATCACGGCGCAAATTACCTTTGACACCATAAGAAGGTTGACCATTTACCAAATTAAAGTTTTCAAAACCTTTACGATCTTCATCCATCGCATCTAATGCAACACCAACACTTACAGTGGTATTTGGAAGTAATTCTTTGCCCGTCCAACGGAAGTCAGCACCATAATAATCACGTTCAAAATCAATTACCCCGCCTGCATGATTGATGCTGGCATCTTGTGTTGATTTAGGAATAGATTGATATTGAGTGACTTGGCGATTACCTAAATATGCCATGGCATAGAGTTCATTTTTATCATTAATAGGCTTAGACCATGTCACCCCTGTTTGGGTCTGTTCAATATCTTTACGGACATTAAATTGCTTTAAAAATGGAACTTGTTGCTTTGGATTTGCATTCCACTGATCACGGTTCAAACCCTGCGGGTCATCTGCATGAATTTTTACATAGTTGGTTACCCAATTGATTTTACTACCATCAACAAGATTCCAACTGAGCTTTGCATTATTTAGTACTTTTTCTGCACCGCTATGTTCTCGGTAACCATCAGTATCGAAGTATGATGAACTAATAACATAGCTTGGTTCATTCGCACCCTTTGCTCCACCTTGTAGCACGAGCCCTGCTCGGCTTTTATCGTGACTGCCTCCCGAATAGCTCAGCTCAATTGAATCTTTGCCTTGCCCTTCTTTAGTAGAAGTTAAAATTGTTCCACCCGATGAGTTTCCATAAAGTGAGGAAAAAGGTCCTGTTAGAACTTCAACATGGTCCAGACTACTTAAATCGATATTAGACGTTTGGCCTTGTCCATCTGGCATTGTTGCAGGAATACCGTCCACATATAGGCGAATGCCTCGAACACCAAAAGTTGAACGTGCACCAAAACCACGCATAGATAACTGTAAATCTTGTGCATAATTTTCACGATTGCGAAGCTGTAAACTCGGTATACCCTTTACAACTTCGGTTAAATTTACTTGTGAAGAAGTATCAACTTGAGGTGCATCTATTCGAAAAACCGAGGCCGGTGTCTGCAAATAGGTTGTATCGGTACGGGTTGCTTCCACATGTAATGTTGGCAATACAGTTACGTCTTGTGTTAAATCTTCTGCCCAAACAAGTGGGCTAGAAATACAGCCCATACTCATCAAAATACAGTAATGAAGTCGGTCTAAGCGTAATAAGGACATGCTTATTTCCTTTATTTAATTGTAGTTATGATAACAAAAAGCAGTGTCTTGTCTGGATATTGAATTCGATCTGCATTGTTGTAAATCTGGAACACTCTTCATCAATATCTAAAAATTGATTTCCAGATTAAAATTATCGACTCAAAGATGGATGATCTTTCCAGCAATATCGTTCAGGCCAATGTTTTGCTTCTTCGGCATAATCAATTCCAATACGTGGTGTTAAAACAACTTCTGGTTGCGTTGATGCTGCTTCAACCCATAGTCCAGATTCCTCTCCCAAGGTTTGTCCTTTTAAAGTCCGATCAATCCCTAAATAGCGTGTCAATTTTCCGGGTCCAGCTAAAAGCTTATAGTCATTTTTAGTTGAAGCACCATTTAAAAATGCAGAACGAATCATTACCCCTTCAGGCACACCTTCTGTCTGAGTAATAAGATTGAGCATTTCATACATGCCATAAATTAAATAGACGTAAATCGTGCCACCAGGGCAATACATTACCTCTGTTCGAGCGGTGCGTTTGTCATTGTAACTATGGCAAGCTTTATCACGAACGCCCAAATAAGCTTCAGTTTCACTAATTGTACAGCGGATCACTTGGCCATCAGGTTGTCGCTTACACAATACGCAGCCGATTAAATCATAAGCTACTTCTGAGGTTTCACGTTGAAACCAGCTTAATGGTAAAATATCTGACATAGTAATCTCTGAAATATTACATACCACACGTTATACTTGATTAATCCAGTATATCTGTTAATTCTGCGAGTTGGCATGCCTGAGTTACCCGAAGTCGAAACCACCAAAACCAGTTTATTTCCATTATTGAATCAAAAAGTTCTAAGTGTTGAAGTACGCAATCCTAGCTTACGCTGGCCTATACCAGATGATGTTCAGAAACTTGTTGGGCAACGTCTCATTGGGTTAAATCGACGTTCAAAATATATTTTGGCAAAGTTTGAACAAGATCAAATGCTTTGGCATTTAGGCATGTCAGGAAGCTTTCGTCTAACCGAGCCAAATGACGAACTGAGAAAGCATGACCATCTGATTATTCAATTTGAAGATCAGCAATTACGTTACCATGACCCTCGCCGTTTTGGTTGTATTCTTTGGCTTAATCCCGAGACTCAAGGCAAACTCATAGATACTTTAGGGCCTGAACCTTTAAGTACTGACTTTCATGCAGAATATTTAGCTTCAAAACTCAAAAATAAATCTGTCGGCATAAAAATTGCACTCATGGATAATCATGTAGTGGTTGGTGTAGGCAATATCTATGCAACTGAAAGCTTATTTAATGTAGGCATTCACCCAGCTCAGCCTGCTGGTGACTTAAGCATGCAACAAATTGAGAAACTTGTTGTCGAGATTAAACGCATTTTAAAGTCGGCAATTGATTTAGGTGGCTCGACATTACGAGACTACAGCAATGCCATGGGAGAAAATGGTTATTTCCAGCAAACACTTCTTGCTTACGGTCGTGCTGGAGAAATGTGTATTAACTGTGAAACCACATTAGAAAACTTAAAACTCGGTCAGCGTGCCAGTGTATTTTGCCCACAGTGCCAACCGCTTAAAAAGCTGAGAAAGCCTTAATTTTTTGGAGGAAGACAACATGCAAACAGCAATTGTCCGACATATTTTAGTTAAAGATAAAGACTTAGCTGAGCAGGTAAAAAAGAAGCTTCAAAGTGGCGCTGACTTTGCCAAACTTGCCAAGCAATACTCTACCTGTAATTCGGCAAAACGTGGTGGTGAACTTGGTGAAGTCAAAAAAGGGCAATTGGTGCCCGTCATCGACAAAGTTGTTTTTACAGCTGCTGAACGTGTGTTACAAGGCCCAATCAAAAGCCAATTTGGCTATCATCTTTTAGAAGTTAAATTTAGAATGGGTAGCTTACGTTGATTCCATAATTTTAACTATCGTTTTTCAGAAGCCTGTGCATTCAGCTGATATGTCCAGGCTTTAACATAATCGCCTGATTCTAATTTTATATTTGCGATGACACGTTGGTATTGAAAACCCTCAAAGTCATCAAGCATCTGCAAGTTTTCAGCAAGTTTTTCTGTGCTAAACAAATAGCCCTCTACCCAATCTGCTTCCGAATCTAACTCAAGCGCTTTTAACCCTTTGTCTGGCCCCCAATCTAAAATATGAATCACACCTCTTACACTGGCTTTGGTCCAACTACCGCCAATTTGTTCAAGAATATGAGCATTTGCTTTATTCGGGCATAAAGTGCCATACACAAAAAGCTGATTCATTAATTTATATACCTTTTACAATATGCTGAGTTGAAATTCTCTCTACTGGCAATGTTACCAATAGTTTTAGTACAACATAAAATATGAAGTAATAAAAAACGGTACTCAAGGCACCGTTTTTTATTTCAAATCTTATTAAGCTTGCTTTTTTAACTCATCACGAATTTCACGCAACAATTGAATGTCTTCTGGAGTTGCAGCTGGAGCCTCTGGCTCTTCTTTATTACGGCGAAGTTTATTTAATAATTTCACCATTAAGAACACAACCCAAGCCAAAATAATGAAGTTAATTAAAATGGTGAGGAAATTACCATAAGTTAAAACATTAATACCTGCTTTTTGCAAAGCATCTAAAGATTGCAAGTTATTAGGGTTTGCACCTAATACAATGAATTTTTGTGAAAAATCAACACCACCACCAGTAATTACAGTGATAAGTGGCATGATAATATCTTTCACTAAAGAGTCCACGATTTTGCCAAAAGCACCACCAATAATCACACCAATGGCTAAATCCATCATATTGCCTTTAACGGCAAATTCTTTAAATTCTTGAATAATACTCATCTAAACATCTCCAGATGTCGGGGGCAGAAACACATCATATTTTTCTTTTTCATTGGCATCTTATCGAATTAGATAGTTCTCGCCATGATATTGATAATTTAATATTTTTATCAAAAAAAGAAAGCTATTTCACACTTTAACAACATATTCGTTTACAAGAAAAATATGATTTTAAGCTTACTTTAATTTCAAATATAACGATTAAAAAAAACCGCTAAATTAATTTAGCGGTTTCTTCTTTTTCAATTAAGAAAAATTATTTATCACGATTACGTTTACGTTCATTTTCAGTTAAATAACGCTTACGGATACGGATTGATTTAGGTGTTACTTCTACTAACTCGTCATCTTCAATGAATTCAAGCGCTTGTTCAAGCGTATATTCAATTGCAGGTACTAAAGTTAAAGCATCATCTGTACCAGACGCACGAACGTTAGTTAATTGTTTCGCTTTAGTCGGGTTTACAACCATATCGTCTGAACGAGAGTTAATACCCACGATCATACCTTCGTAAACTTCTAACTGTGGTTTAGCGAACAAACGACCACGGTCTTGTAAACTGAACAATGCATAGCCCAAGCAAGTACCTTGAACCATAGAGATCAATACACCGTTTTGACGTTTCGCAACAGTACCTTGTTTAACAGGACCATAATGCGAGAAGCTTGAAGTCATGATCCCTGTACCAGAAGTCATGGTCAAGAATTCAGAACGGAAACCAATCAAACCACGTGAAGGTACAGTTGCTTCAATACGGATACGGCCTTTACCGTCAACTTCCATATTGGTCATCTCGCCTTTACGGTGACCCATTTGTTCCATTACAGCACCTTGATGCTGTTCTTCAACGTCAAAAGTTACGTTTTCGTAAGGCTCTTGTCTTTCACCATCAATTTCTTTGATGATTACTTGTGGACGAGATACGCCCATTTCGAAGCCTTCACGACGCATGTTTTCAATTAAAACTGAAAGATGAAGTTCACCACGGCCAGATACTTTGAAACGGTCTGGACTGTCAGTGTCTTCAACACGTAAAGCTACGTTATGAATTAATTCGCGATCAAGACGTTCACGGATATTACGTGAAGTTACGAACTTACCTTCTTTACCAGCAAACGGAGAGTTGTTTACTTGGAAAGTCATAGATACTGTAGGTTCATCTACAGATAAAGCTGGTAATGCTTCAACATTTTTCGGATCACAAATCGTGTCAGAAATGTTAAGTGCGTCGATACCAGTAATACATACGATATCACCAGCAGATGCTGATTCAACATCGATACGCTCTAAACCATGGTAACCCATGATTTTTAAGATACGGCCGTTACGTGTATTACCTTCTTTGTCAATTACAGTAACAGGAGTATTTAATTTTACTGAACCACGTTGAATACGACCAACACCGATAACACCTACGAAGCTGTTATAGTCAAGTGATGAAATCTGCATTTGGAATGGACCATCAACATCAACTGCTGGTGGTTCAACGATGTCTACAATCGTTTCGAACAACGGAGTCATGTCTTCTGCAAGTTCTTCTGGAGCAGGACCCGCTACACCACGTAAACCTGATGCATAAACGATTGGGAAATCTAATTGCTCATCAGTTGCACCAAGGTTATCAAATAAATCAAACACTTGATCAATAACCCAATCTGGACGCGCACTTGGTTTGTCTACTTTGTTGATAATAACAATTGGTTTTAAACCACGAGCAAAGGCTTTTTGTGTCACAAAGCGAGTTTGTGGCATTGGGCCTTCTTGAGAGTCAACTAAAAGTAATACGCAGTCAACCATCGACATAACACGTTCTACTTCACCACCGAAGTCGGCGTGTCCCGGGGTATCCACGATGTTGATACGGTAAGTTGTATCAGTACGTTTATCTAACCAAGTAATAGAAGTGTTCTTTGCAAGAATGGTAATACCACGTTCACTTTCAAGCGCATTTGAGTCCATGACACGCTCAATCTCGCCTGCTCGTTCACCGAGAGCACCAGATTGCTGAAGTAGTTTATCGACAAGTGTGGTTTTCCCGTGGTCGACGTGCGCAATAATTGCGATATTACGGAGATTTTTGATATCTGACATGAAAATTCGAAACGCCTGAAATTTGAGGGCAAATTATACAGAAAAACACTACTCTTGAGTAGTGACAGTTTATTGACATTGACAAAAAAATTTTCCAATAGCCTGTATTTCGTTTTGTAAAGATAGGTATCTCGATTAGAATAGCGCCAATTTGCGAAATTGCGGCGTACCTACACCCATGTCCAATCCACACTCTCAAGACCATCTTGACCTTGTTTATGGCTTAGATGATCGACCAAAACCTTTGATCGCTTTTTTAGCAGCTTTCCAGCATTTGCTTGCGATTATTGTACCAATTGTTACACCAGGGCTTTTAATTTGTTTAGCTTTAGGCGTATCACGCACCGAAACTAACATGATTTTATCTATGTCTTTGGTGATTTCGGGTATTGCTACATTTCTTCAATGTAAAAAAGTCGGCCCGTTTGGTGCAGGTCTTCTGATTGTACAAGGCACAAGCTTTAACTTTATTGGACCAATTATTGGTATTGGTAGTGCAATGGTTGCCGCAGGAACTCCTGTAAACCAAGTTATGGCTGCAATTTTTGGTGTAGTAATTGCTGGCTCCTTTATTGAAATGGGTGTTTCGCAAATTCTTCCATGGGTAAAAAGATTAATTACTCCCTTGGTGACTGGTATTGTTGTTCTATTAATTGGCTTAACGCTTATTAAGGAAGGCTTGATTAGTATGGGTGGTGGCTACCAAGCCATGCAAGACCATACTTTTGCAAGTGCAGACAACCTTATTATGTCATGTACCGTACTTGCTATTATTATTGTGCTAAACCGCATTCGGGTGGTTTGGATTAAAAGTTCAGCAATCTTAATTGCTTTAGTAATTGGTTACATTCTTGCAGGATTTATGGGTTACCTAGATTTCTCAGGTATTAAAGATGCGCCTCTTGTACAGATTCCAACGCCAATGCACTTTGGTTTAAGCTTTTCTTGGGGCTTATTCATTCCAATGGCTTTTATCTATTTAGTTACATCTTTAGAAGCGATTGGTGACGTGACTGCAACCAGTAAACTTTCAAACCAACCCGTTAATGGTCCAGAATGGATGAAACGCATTAAAGGCGGTGTTTTAGTAAATGGTGCAAACTCTTTACTCGCAGGCTTATTTAATACTTTCCCTAGCTCTGTATTTGCTCAAAATAATGGTGTAATCCAACTTACTGGGGTTGCAAGTCGTTATGTAGGTATCTGGATTGCTGCTTTACTTATTTTATTGGGCTTATTTCCAGCAGTAGCTGGTGTAATACAAGCCGTACCACAGGCGGTCTTAGGTGGAGCAGTTATGGTAATGTTCGGTGCCGTCGCTGCATCAGGTATTAATATTCTCTCATCTATTCACCTTGATCGCCGAGCACTTTTAATTATCGCAATTTCACTTGCACTAGGCTTGGGTGTTGCTCAAGTTCCTCAAATTTTGGAACACCTACCAGAATTATTTAAAAATATTTTTAGCTCTGGCGTAGCGACAGGCGGTATAGCAGCATTAATTTTAAATGTTGTACTTCCTGAAACACATAAATAACTATTTTTTTAATTTTGATTACTGCCCAGTTTCCACTGGGCATTCTTCTTCATGAGAGATGTACATGGATCCTAGAAGTGAAGTGATATTAAGACAGCAAGACTATTTAAAAGGTAGAATCTTGTTCATTAATGCACCGAATGATGCCTTAGTTAGTCAACTACCAACTGATATTGATGCGTCAGTCTGGACATGGAACCATACTGACTATCAAAGCTTTATAAATAGTGGAACAAATGCGCATTTCTCAGTTGAGTTTCCATTACAAGAATTCGATCAAGCCGTCATTTTTGTTCCCAAATCTAAAGAACTATTAAATTACATACTGCATGTAGTAATGAGCAATCTTAAAACTGCTCAGTCTGTTTTTTTAGTAGGTGAAAAAAAAGGTGGTGTTGAACGCGCTGCCAAACAACTACAAAGCTTCGGCAAAGTACTTAAACTCGATAGTGCACGCCACTGTCAGCTATGGCACTTAAAGATTGAAAAAACAGAACAAATTAAACCTCTCGAAAGTTGGCTTAAAACTTACACTGTTCATGTTAATGAACAAGAACTTACGATTTGTGCCCTTCCCGGTGTGTTTAGCCAAAATCATCTAGATGTCGGAACTGCTGTTTTACTCCCTTATCTTAATCAGGTGAAATCAGGTAGAATTGCCGACTTCGGGTGTGGTGCTGGAATTATCAGTTGCTATTTGGCAAAAATAAATTCAAGTAATATTATTCATGCCCTAGATATTGATGCTTTCGCTTTACGGTCAACGGAAATGACTTTTAGTCGAAATGGAATAGGTTCAGACCAGTTGAGATTGCAGCCTGTTACAGGAATTGCAGACGCTCCAACAGAACTCGATGCCATTGTCAGTAATCCCCCTTTCCATCAAGGTATTCATACCAACTATGATGCAAGTGAAGGACTCTGCCAAAACGCTAAAAAACATTTAAAGGCATCAGGTGAGCTATGGATTGTAGCAAACCGTTTTTTAAACTATCCGATCTTAATTGAGAAGCACTTTGGTCAGTGCCAGATTAAAACTGATCATCAAGGCTTTAAGGTGTTATATGCCTGTGCATAACAAACTATGTAAGGAATCTCCATGAGCGAAACACATGCTCCTGAAAAACTCCAGCGTAAGCTTGGGGCTCGTCATCTGAATATGATCGCCATTGGTGGTTCCATTGGTACAGGCCTCTTCCTTGCTTCTGGATCAACCATTGCAAACGCTGGCCCTGGTGGAGCGCTACTCGCCTACTCACTCATTGGCATTATGATTTACTTCTTAATGACCAGCTTAGGTGAGCTTGCAACTCACACACCAACATCCGGTGCCTTTTTTACTTACGGCAGTCGTTATGTCGAAGAAGGCTTTGGTTTCGCTCTAGGCTGGAACTATTGGTATAACTGGGCAATTACGGTTGCATTCGAACTTGTTGCGGTTCAGTTTATTATGAAGTTCTGGTTCCCTGATATTCCAGGGTTCTATTGGAGTGCCCTGTTCCTTATTGTTATCTTTCTGATCAATGCCATGACAGTAAAGGGATTTGGGGAAAGCGAATTCTGGTTTTCGATGGTTAAAGTAATTGCAATTGTTGCATTTATTATTATTGGCTTAGCCATGATCATCAAGATTATGCTAACTCCAGGTGTTGCAACTTTCGGAAACTGGACCTACAAAGAGGCACCTTTTGTAGGCGGTTTACAAGCCATGATTGGAGTAGCAATGATTGCTGGATTCTCTTTCCAAGGAACTGAAATGGTTGGAGTTGCTGCTGGCGAATCAAAAGATCCAAAGAAGACAATTCCACTTGCAATCAAACAGATTTTCTGGCGAATCTTATTATTTTATATCCTATGTATTTTCATTATCGGCACTTTGATTGCCTATGATGACCCGAATTTACTGCAAGCAGCAGCCACTGAAGATATCGCACTATCTCCATTTACATTGCTTTATGAAAGAGTAGGTTTTGCTTTCGCTGCGAGTTTAATGAATGCTGTCATTCTTACTGCTATTTTATCAGCAGGTAATTCAGGCATGTATTCCTCAACTCGTATGTTGTTTAAAATGGCTCAAGAAGGCCGTGCACCAAAGTGGTTTGCAAAACTCGATGGTCGTGGCGTTCCAATGAACGCGCTATACGCAACGACATTTATTGCTGCATTCTGTTTTTTAACGACATTTATTGGTGAAAAACAAGTATTTAACTGGCTACTCAATATGTCGGGTATGTGCGGTTTTATTGTTTGGTTAGGAATTGCGATTTCACATTATCGTTTCCGTAAAGGTTATATTGCTCAAGGCTATAAATTAGAAGATTTAGCATATCGTGCCAAATTTTTCCCATTTGCCCCTTGGTTTGCTTTTATTCTCTGTTCAATCATCATTTTAGGGCAGAACTATCAAGCCATTTTAGGTGGAAAAATTGATTGGTTAGGCTTACTTTCAACTTATATTAGCTTGCCTTTGTTCTTGATCATTTGGTTAGGCTATAAGTGGAAAAATAAAACCAAATTGATCTCTTACGATCAAATGAACGTCAAACCTGAGCAAGACTAAGAATCGGTAATTAAAAGTTAATCAAAGATCAAAAACTTGATCTTTGATTAAAAAAGCGTAAAATGCCGTTCAGATTTTCAACGGCACTTTTAAATAAGGAGGACATCATGCCATTAGTACAAGGTAAAACAGATTAAATAATTTGGCACGATGTCAGCTCACGGACAAGTGTACAAATTCACACCACTTGTCCGAATGCTTAAATTTAAAACCTAGCATTCGCTAGGTTTTTTTATGCCTGCTCGGACAAAAATAAGAGAAAAAATTATGGGCATACAAAAAATATTAAACAAGGAGGCACTCTATGGTGTCCCTGTTAAAATTTTCACTCAAGATATAGATAGTGAAAGTATAGAACAACTCAAAAAAATGGCTCAGCTGCAATTCATCTATTCTCACATTGCAGTTATGCCTGATGTGCATGTGGGTAAAGGCGCTACTGTAGGTAGTGTTATTCCAACCAAACACGCCATTATTCCTGCTGCTGTAGGAGTTGACATTGGATGTGGGATGAATGCAATTCGCTTGAGTTTAAAGGCTTCACAATTACCTGATAACTTAAGTCGTTTGCGTGATGCAATTGAACGTAAAGTCCCTGTTGGCTTTGCTTTGCATAAACAAGTCAAAGCGAAAGCTTCTAGCATTATTCCACTTGAAAAATGCTTAGAACCAATTATCAAAAAGCATCCTGGTCTTGTCCGAATGCTTCGACAATTTGATGCAACATGGCAAAAGCAACTTGGGACTTTGGGTGGTGGTAATCACTTTATAGAGTTATGTATTGATGAGAATCAAGACGTATGGGTAATGCTACATTCAGGTAGCAGAGGGCTTGGTAATGTTATTGGTACTTACTTTATTGAGTTAGCCAAAAAAGAAGCTCAGCATCGCTTTGGCCATGTTCCTGATAAAGACTTAAGTTATTTTGCTGAAGGCTCAAAAAGTTTTGATGATTATGTAGAAGCTGTAGAGTGGGCACAAGAATATGCTTTTGAAAACCGCAAAGAGATGATGCGATTAATTTTAGAAGCGATCCGCCCTCCTCTCCCTTCTTTTCAAATGACAAAAGAAGCGATTAATTGTCATCATAATTATGTAAGCCGTGAAACACATTTTGGCGAAAATCTATTGATTACCCGAAAAGGTGCAATTAGAGCAGGCTTAGATGAGTTAGGTATTATTCCAGGTTCAATGGGAGCACGATCTTATATCGTTAAAGGCAAAGCAAATCCTGAATCATTTTGTTCTTGTTCTCATGGCGCTGGTCGCAAGATGAGCAGAAGTAAAGCAAAAGTTCTTTTTAATCAGCAAGATCTTATTGAACAAACCCAAGGTATTGAATGCCGTAAAGACAGTGGCGTTGTCGATGAAATTCCAAGCGCCTATAAAGACATTGATGAAGTCATGGCGAATCAGTCAGACCTCATTGAAGTCGTTCACACACTTAAACAAGTTTTATGTATTAAAGGTTAAAACATGAAAATTAAAGAAATGTCAAAAATCAAAGTCCGTAATCAAGTGGCTCTTTCCCCTTTACTTCACAAAGGTGGAATACATGAAACAGAGAAACCTCGTGCTCAACATCGTAGAGATAGACAAGACGCTAAACAGCAATTGAAGAAAGGTGTTTGGTAAATAATTTAAACCAAGATCGAAAGTAATTATTATTAAGGAGACATAGAAATGACTAAATATTTTAAAAATCGCAATAAAAAAAGCGACTCTAACGAGTCGCTTTTTTACTGTTCAAAAACTCAAATTATTGAGCTTGTTGACCAGGTTGAACAACTACAGTACGGCTACCAGTGATTGTCGCGAATACACGACGGTTCATAGCACGACCTTCTTTAGTTTTGTTGTCAGCAATCGGTTGATCCCAAGCGAAGCCTTGAGTAGACAAACGAGATGCATCAACGTTGTATTCGTTTACAAGAGCTGATTTAACAGAGTTAGCACGAGCTAAAGATAAACGTTCGTTCAATTTACGTGGACCAGTGTTATCTGTGTGACCTTCGATACGTGCAGTAGCGTTAGGGTATTCAGTTAACTTCTCAGCAACTTTAGCGATTTCTGGTTTGTATTGGTCTTTGATATTTGATTTGTTAGTATCAAAGAACACGCGAAGTTCCATGTTAAGATCTTCAGTTAACTCTTGTGGTTGTGGAGCAACTGGAGTTGGTTCAACTGGAGCAACTTCCACTACAGGAGCAGCAGGCTTCAAGTGACCACCAAGAACTACGTTCAAACCAGCAAGAGCTGTATAGTTCCAGAATTTTTCGTCAAAGTTATAAGTACCACGAGCTTCTGTACGAAGAGATAAAGCATCGTTCAAGCGGTAGAAAGCACCTACACCTGCGTTACCTAAAGTACCTTCTTCGCCATCATGATATGCTAAACGAGCATCATCAAACTCATATTTGTAGTGACCAGCACCTAACAATACATATGGCTTAATTTTGCTGTCATAGTTTTTTGTGATTAAATCAGAAGTAACATAGAAATTACCATTGATTTGTTTTTGTTTGTATTCACCGTAGTTAGGATCTACATCACCTTTAACTTGGTTATATTCAGCTTCGAAACCTAACCATGGTGTTAACTCAATACCAAGAGCTGCACCAACGAATAAATCGTCTTGTAATTCAGGTCCGTTAGTTAACTCGCCTTTGTCACCACCATTGTTGTGTTGGCTGTCTTGGAAAGTGTAACCAAGCAATAATGGAGTAACAGTTACGCCAGCATTAGCAGCAGCTAATGGAGCAGCGACAAGCATAGCAAGTGCAATACGACTCAATTTCATGGATATCCTCCAGAGATAACAATTGTTGTTCAAGCTCAGCCTAAATTTATTGGCCCCTGAGATATTTTCACCCCAGTATTATTTTTAAGCTATTCACATTTGAATCATACAAACACTTGATAGACTTTCCAAGTGCTTGATAATTTTAATCAAGTAAATTATTGACAAAATTACTTACAATTTCCGTTGTAATTCGGTAATTTTTCACTCAACTAGCAAATATGAACAACTTCTTTCTTTCGCTTACGGTGATTTTACCAGTATTCTAGCATCCTGATAACCTTTATTTAATTTTGTGTTTCCTCACTATAAAAATCATTATAAATCATTGATAGAAAGCATAAAATCAAAATACCTATTTATATATTAAGGAATTTTAATGTTTAAATCTCCCGGTTTCACGTTGTTGGAACTCGCTATAACGCTCGCAATTCTTATGATTATGGCCACTATAGCGCTTCCTTTATATCATCAATTTATGGCTTCTGTAGAATTAAAAAATTCGTCTCGACTACTCACAATTCATATACAAAAAGCCAAATACGACGCAATTCTACGACATAAGAGTGTCGTACTTTGCCCAAGTGTTGATTTGTCTACATGTAATAGTAACTGGGATACAAGTCTTATAAGCTTTGTAGACACGAATCAGAATCTACAAAGAGAAAATAATGAAGAAGTATTAACCAATGTTGAATTTGCTCATCGCTACGGTTCTTTAAAATTTCAAAAGTTTGGAAAAAAACTAAATAGTATTGTATTTCAGGGCGACACAGGACTCCCACGCGAATCTAACGGCACTTTTACTTACTGTTCTTATAACCAGCTTAAAAACTTTAAATTAATTCTCAGCAAAATGGGACACACCCGTTTAGAAGACCTTAAAAATTGTTAGAACTCTACAGTCTAATGCAGAAGATATCTCTCTTTGATTTTTGCAATATACTGCCTAGGTTTTAAACATTTCTTATTTTGAGATTAAGAACAATCGGAGATTACAACAATGACTGACATCGTAATTGTAAATGGTGCTCGTACTGCCATGGGTGGTTTTCAAGGATCACTATCAGGACTTACAGCGCCTGAATTAGGTGCTGTAACGATTAAAGAAGCAATCGCACGAGCAGGTTTACAGCCTACTGATGTCGAAGAAGTCATTATGGGTTGTGTACTGCCTGCTGGCCTAAAGCAAGGTCCAGCACGTCAAGCGATGCGTAAAGCTGGCTTACCAGACTCTACAGGTGCAGTAACGATTAACAAGCTTTGTGGTTCTGGCATGAAAGCTGTTATGCAAGCCGCTGATATGATTAAAGCAGGTAGTGCTGAAGTTGTTGTTGCTGGCGGTATGGAGTCTATGACAAATGCACCTTATGTTTTACCAAAAGCACGAGCTGGCTATCGCATGGGCCATGGCGAAATTAAAGATCATATGTTCTTTGATGGGCTTGAAGATGCTGAAACTGGGCGTTTAATGGGTTCATTTGCTCAAGATATGGCCAATACTCGTGGCTATACACGTGAACAAATGGATGACTTTGCGATTCGCTCTTTAAAACGTGCTCAAACAGCAATTACTGAAGGTTATTTCAAAGACGAAATCGTTCCAGTTACTGTACCTAGTCGTAAAGGTGATGTCGTTGTTGATCAGGATGAACAACCTTTAAATGCCAAGATTGACAAGATTCCTTCACTCAAACCAGCTTTTGCAAAAGACGGTACGATTACCGCCGCAAATGCAAGTTCTATTTCGGATGGTGCATCTGCATTAGTATTAACTTCAAGTGAAGTTGCAGCACAGCGCGGTTTGCAACCGCTTGCAAAAATTATCGCAACAGCGTCAAACTCTCAGCATCCTTCAGAATTTACGATCGCTCCAGTTGGTGCTATCGAAAAAGTGCTTAAAAAAGCGGGATGGAATGCGCAAGATGTTGACCTGTGGGAAATTAACGAAGCGTTTGCTATGGTTACCATGTGCCCAATTGATGATTTCAAACTTGATGCAGAGAAAGTAAATATCAATGGTGGTGCTTGTGCACTAGGTCACCCTGTAGGTTCTACGGGCTCTCGTATTATTCTTACACTTATTCATGCACTGAAACGTACTGGCGGTAAAAAAGGTATTGCTGCACTCTGTATTGGTGGTGGTGAGGCAACAGCAGTTGCAATTGAACTCATTTAATCCAAATTCATTATTTTAAAATCCCACTTCGGTGGGATTTTTTATGAAAAAACTACAAAAAATGACCCACAAAATCACTTTTAAGTTTTAACTTATTCCTTTAAACGAAAACAACAATGGACAATAACAATGCAACTCAATCACTATCTCAATTTCCAAGGTCAAGCAGAACAAGCCTTTAACTTTTATAAGTCAGTATTTGGTGGTGAATTTGGTATGTTAAGCCGTTATGGTGATATGCCAGCGCCTGAAGGTGTGACATTATCGGAAGCCGACAAAAATCTGGTTCTACATGTTTCTTTACCGATTAATGAGTACACTGTGCTTATGGCCTCAGATACAAATGATCAGTTTTGTGCCCCTAACAGCGTTTTTACCCAAGGAAATAATCACTACATCTCGATCAACCTTGAAAAAGATGAGCAAGAAAAAGCAAAACAACTTTTTGATGCGTTATCTGTTAATGGTCAAATTGAAATGCCTTTAGAAAAAACATTCTGGGGTGCATTGTACGGCGCATTTACCGATCAGTTCGGTATAAAGTGGATGGTTAACTGCCAGCTTGATACCTAATATTTTCAATATTTAGCCCTTATAGAGATACTTACTATTTCTATAAGGACTTTAAACATCGATATTGGAATATTGCGCAATAATCATTAAACCTACAGTAATAAAACCAATTCCCACCCATCCTGCCACATCGATATTCTGACCAAGAAAAATCTTTGCCAAAAAAGCTGTTGCTAATACACCTATCCCAGACCAAAGCACATATAAGATTCCAGCTTGCATATATTTCAAAGCAATAGCAGCGCATGCAAAAGAAATAATATACAAGACCAGAGCAATACCCTGAGCTGTTTTATTGACTAAGCCATTCCCCTTAGCAGAATAAAATGTTGAGAGTACATCTGTCGCAATAGCAAAAAGTAGCCACCAAGCACCAGAATTTATTTTTGAAATTAAACCTAACATTGTTGTTCTTCAGTTGAGTCATTTAAAAATTATTCATAAAAAAAAGCTGAACCTGAGTTCAGCCTTTATATTTAAAAACTATTTAAGCACCAGTTTGATAACTTGCTTGTGGTACGGCTGTTGAAGCTTGGTATGGGTTGGTAAAGTCTTGCAAACCAGCTGCCGCTTCTTGCACATCTTTACCTTCTTTAATCACAAAACTATCAAAACCTGAACGTTTCAAGTAGTTTAAGACATCCTTAAACACATCACCAGTTGCACGCAATTCGCCTTGGAAACCTTGACGGCGCAATAGTGCAGCAAATGAATAACCACGACCATCACCAAAACCTGCAAATTCAATGAAGATTGCATCAAGTTCATTTAATGGAAATGTGTGCTCTTCAGGTGAATCATTTACGGTCACATACAAAGCTTTTTTGCCTTGAACGTTAGCTAATTGATCGAGTTGAGCTGTTGTGACCACAACATCACCTTGGGGAATAACACCATCTTCAGCAATGATTTGATAAGTATTATCTGCAATCGTGCCATCTTTATAAAGCACTGGTAGAGCTGTATTAAGCATATGCACGCTCCTTAAATGGTTGAATTCCTACACGGCGATATGTATCAACAAAACGCTCACCTTCAGTACGTAGATCAAGATAAGTATTCAATACTTCTTCAATAACATCAGGCACAGCATCTGCTGCAAATGAAGGACCCAAGATGTCACCGATTGATGCATCATGGTCTGAATTACCACCTAATGTAATTTGATAGAACTCAGCGCCTTTCTTATCTACACCTAAAATACCGATGTTACCTACATGGTGGTGACCACAAGCATTCATACAACCAGAAATATTTAGATCCAAATGACCAAGATCATAAACTTTGTCTAAGTCATCAAAACGACGTGTAATCGCTTCAGCAATTGGAATTGATTTCGCATTTGCAAGTGAACAGAAATCACCGCCTGGGCAACTAATGATATCGGTAATAAAGCCGATATGTGCGCGTGCCATATTTTGTTGTTCAAGCGCTTGCCATACATCGAACAAATCTTTTTGAGGTACATCTGCCAAAGCAATGTTTTGTTCGTGAGTCGTGCGAAGTTCACCAAACGTATATTTATCAGCAAGATCTGCAATAAAGTTCATTTCTTCGGTGGTCATATCACCTGGCGCAATACCTGCGCGTTTTAGAGAAATCGTAACAATACGATAGCCCTTCACTTTATGCGCATGCGTGTTGATATTGAACCACTGTTTGAATTTTGGATGTTCAGCAAATAAAGCTGTGAAGTCTTCATCTGTCAAATCTTGGTAAGCAAATGGAGTGAACTCTTCATCCAGTTTTTTCAAGATTTCTGGCTGAATCTTCAATGCTTCACGTGTATGTTCGAATTCAGCTTCAACTTTCTGTGCAAACACTTCAGGAGTTAATGCTTTAACTAGAATTTTGATACGTGCTTTATATTTGTTATCACGACGACCATGCAAGTTATAAACACGTAAAACCGCTTCTAAGTAAGCAATTAAATCTTCACGTGGTAAAAACTCACGAATCACGCTACCGATGATTGGGGTACGGCCTAACCCCCCCCCAGCCATAATTTTATAGCCGATTTCACCTGCTTCATTACGCACGATATAAACACCAATATCGTGGAATGCAGTTGCCGCACGATCTTTTTCTTCAAGTGCAGAAACAGCAATTTTGAACTTACGTGGCAAGAATGCAAATTCTGGGTGGAATGTACTCCACTGACGAATCAACTCACATGTTGGACGTGGGTCTGCAATTTCACCAGCAACCACACCTGCATATTGGTCAGTTGTCGTGTTACGAATACAGTTACCACTGGTTTGAATGGCATGCATTTGTACAGTTGCAAGTTCAGCCAAAATGTCTGGCACATCTTCAAGTGCAGGCCAGTTTAACTGAATGTTTTGACGTGTAGATACATGTGCATAACCACGGTCATAAGCAGTTGAAACTTCAGCGACTTTACGTAATTGTTTAGAATTCATTAAGCCATACGGCACAGCAATACGCAGCATAGGCGCATAACGTTGCACATATAAACCATTTTGCAAACGTAATGGACGATATTCATCTTCAGAAAGTTTGCCAGCTAAATAGCGTTCTGTTTGATCACGGAACTGAGCAACTCGCTCATTAACAAGCTGCTGGTCGAAATCGGTATATAAATACATGGCGTATGGCTAGTAGATTCATTATTAAGGCGGATAGCATAGCGAGCTTTTATTCATCAATAAAATGCTTTTTTTGCATATTTAATAACGGTTTTATTGATAAGCTTTAATATAAATCGACATAAAAAAAGCCCGGATAAATCCAGGCCCTTTCTATAAAAGCTTTTTATTTGTTATCTGGTAAGGCATAAGCCACTAAATAGTCGCCCATTTTCGTACCAAATGAACCATGACCACCAGCCATGATCACAACATATTGCTTACCATTGATTTCATAAGTCATTGGTGTTGCTTGTCCACCTGCTGGTAAACGCGCTTCCCAAAGTTTCTTACCGTTAGTAACGTTAAACGCACGTAAGTAGTTATCTTGAGTTGCACCAACAAACATGACATTACCGGCAGTAGAAATTGAACCACCTAAACCAGGCACACCAATTTTCACAGCTGGTAACTGGAACAAGTTCGGCAAGCTATCACGGATTGTACCAATACGTTTTTTCCATACCACTTCATGAGTTTTCAAATCAACGCCAGCTACATAGCCCCAAGCCGGTTGTTTACAAGGTAAACCAAGCGGAGATAAGAATGCGCTAATTTCAACACCATACGGTACGCCGTACATCGGTTGTACGCCCTGCTCAGTTCCTGCACCTTTTGCAGTTTGTGCACGGTTTGGATCAGCAGGAATTAAACGACTGACGAATGGCAGACCAATCGGGTTCATTACAGCAACCTGACGATCAGGGTTAACTGACATACCGCCCCATTCAAATACACCTAAGTTACCAGGGAAAACTAAAGTACCGTTTTCAGATGGTGGCGTATAAATACCATCGTAATTTAGACGTTTGAAAGATACACGACACATGAGCTGATCAAGCATAGTGGCACCCCACATGTCTTTATCAGTCAATTTATCTTGTGGAGCCAAGTTCAAGTCAGAGAATGGCTGAGTTTTTGAATAGAACTCACCTTTAGTTTGTGGTCCACGTTTAACTGTTTGTGGAACTGGTTTCTCAGTTACAGGAACAATCGGTTGACCATTACGGCGATCAAGCACAAAGGCATTACCTGTTTTCGTCAATACATAGATTGCAGGAACAGTTTGGCCAGCTTTGTTTTTGATATCAGCTAAAGATGGTTGAGATGGTACGTCCATATCCCATAAATCGTGATGGGTTGTCTGGAAGTTCCACACTAATTTACCAGTAGAAGCATTAATCGCTAACATTGAGTTTGCATAACGCTCTTTCAGCTCGGTACGGTCACCCCCCCAGATATCTGGTGTACCTACACCTGTTGGTACATAAACAATATCAAGTTTGGCATCGTATGCTAAAGGTGCCCACGCATTTGGTGAGTTATGAACAAAAGTAGTTCCTTCGCCCGGCATTGCATTTGGATCTGCTGCGCCAGTATCAAATACCCAAAGAAGTTTACCAGTGTTAACGTCGTATCCACGAATCACACCAGATGGCTCTTTATTTGAGTAGTTATCTGTTACCGAACCAGCAATCACAACAGTTGAACCAGTCACGATACCAGGAGATGTCGGGTTATAACCGCCTGGATAAGCATATGGCATGAACTCTTGTAAGTTCACTTGACCATTTTGACCAAAGTCAGTACATGCTTTACCAGTGTCAGCATTTACAGCCACTAAACGGCCATCGTTGACTGGTACAAATACCTTACGTGGACATTGTGTAGAGCTAGATTTCTTGCTTTGAAGACTCGTTGCAAACTCAGTTGTATTGTTTGCATCGTAGTACATCACACCACGACAAGTTAAATGCTGGAACGATTTATCCGTTTTAAGTTTCGGATCAAAACGCCATTTTTCTTTACCTGTAGCAGGATCAATCGCAATTAACTGCTGGTGAGCTGTACAGATAAACATGTTGTTACCGATTTTAATCGGTGTAACCTGATTGGTCGTTTCGCCAGAGTCGTTATCTGTCTTAAGATCGCCAGTACGTAAAGTCCAGGCAACTTTCAAGTCTTTTACGTTTTGATCATTGATCTGTTTCAATGGAGAATAACGCACACCTGCTTGAGTACGACCATAAGCTGGCCAATCACTTTCAGCAACACCAGGCACGGCTTGAGCTGTTTCTGGTTGAGGTGTTTTGATTTCACCATTAATTTCTTGCGGATCATTGAAGATAGAATAAACCATCAACACGATTGCAATTGCTAAAGTTGAAGATAAGGCAATCTTACTTGATCCAAGGTTGTTGATTCCACGAGTTACAGCCGGAACCAATAACCATAAACCAAGAATACCTAAAATATCTAAACGTGGTGCAAGCGCCCAAAAGTCTGTTCCAACTTCCCAGACACTCCAGATAATAGTTCCTAGCATTAATGCAGCATAAAACCACAAAGCAGTAGAAGCACGCTTGTAGAGTTGCCATGCAACAATGAGGAGTAATACTCCAGCTATAATGTAGTAAATTGAACCGCCTAGTGTAGCGAGCCAAATACCTCCAATTAACAGGAATAACGCCAGTAACCCAATAATAATTACGGTAAAAGTCGTTAAACCTGATCTTGAAGTAGGTTGATTCATAAACCACCTCTTATCAATCATCATTTTTATAGGAAAGATGTGCCAAGAACCTTATAGAAAAATGGCATCACCAATACATCTAAAACAAATTCAGGCATCAAGAAAAAACGGAAGGTCAGGATAATTCAATCAATGATTTAGCCCTCGACAATCCGTTTTTCGGAGTAATTACGCTTAGAATGCAGTTGAGAATTTAATACCGCCAACCCAAGTGTTATCACCATTTTTTAATGCACCAACATGACGAACATATTGCACATTTGGACGAATAGTTAACCAGTTAGTGGCATGAATACCGTAGTAAAGCTCGGTATTGTATTCAGTGTCATATTCTTTAGTTTGAACATCGTTCCAATCATCATTGATATGGATACGAGCCACACCGAGTGCCAACTCATCTTGAGGACGTTGATTGAGCAAACCTTTATAGACCAAGCCTACATTTTGCATGTTATCAATTTTGTTGGTATCAGAGTCGTGGAAAGTCAGATTCACAAAACCTGTCAAACCGCGATCTGTTTGATCAGCAGGCTGGAATAATTTTTGTTTTGCAGTTACCCACACCCCTTGTTTATGAGATGTTTGAGCCTTATTCGTAATTTCTTCGGCGTCAGCAGTGCTGTAGTAATAACCTAAACGGTATTCACCAGCCATACTTTGAACACCTAATTTAGGTGACCAAACTACTTCGGCAGGAATAATTGCACCGTGAGAACCATCAGTACTTAAGTTAAAACCTTTACCTCGGTCCAGATTTTCCGGGTTGTATTCATATACACCAACTTGCGTATATAAATCAGGCTGCAAGTTATATTTAACACGCATTGCCCATTGGCTTACTGGCCAGTTATACCACTGATCGCCCACCCAGTTACCGACCTGCGAACCACAAAGTGCCAAGTTCTGGAAATCACAGTCAAAACTATTAAAGTCTTCACCTTCACCAAAACGACCAACTTTCACATCTAACTTCTGGTCAAGGAATTTCTTCTTGATCCATAAATCTGTTAAACGCCAAGTTTGCTCACGCCCCCACACTTCTTGCACCGAGCTTAAGTGCCCTGCTAAAGCTGGTGAATGTTCAGAAAGCGACTGCCCATCACGATATGTTAATGTGATTTGAGCTTCAGTATCTTGCCAACCTAAAATTTTATTTAGGTCAAAATGAGTTCCTAGTGCAAGTTGCCCCGTATAAGCACTACCATGCGTAGACGTATTTTTTGAATCTAAAATACCGGCATATTCGCCGGTATATCCAAAAGAAAAATCATAACCTTGTGCTTGTAACGCGGTGCGTTGACCGTTCCAATCACCCAACATCCAAGGACTATTTGGGTCGAATGCAGCAGCAGCTTGTGCATGCTGTATAAAAAGAGTAATTGATAAAACGGATAAACAGGAAGCCATCAAGGATTTATGTGTTTTCATGTTTACATACCTTTTATGTCTTTGTTTATAAAGGGTACGCTAATTTTATGTAAAGAAATTATTCAAAATGTTAATCGATTGATTAATCTAATAATAATCTTAATACACATTGTATGAAAAATGGCCCCAGCTCTTTACCACTGCCCTTCACCAAGTTTTTGACCTATAAAGGAATATCTCATTTTCGATCTTGAAAACTTAATTGGACAAGCCAATTGTGGTTCTGTATCCACTGTATTATTTTGCAAAGGTACATCCACAATCCATCCACGTTCTTGTGCTAAAGGCGAGTTCAAGGACTCAGTTAGGCTTAAAACAGGTTCTACACACACATCAAGATTTGCAAAAATTTCATGCCATTCTTTAAATGATTTCGTTTTAATTTTCTCTTGAATAGCTTGTTTAACTTCCTGTCGGTCTTCGACATCTAAGGAAGCACCTTTTTGTAATAATAAAGGCAAATCAAGCGCCACTGATAAACCAGACATAAATTGTGGCTCAAGACTACCTATTGAAAGATAACGACCATCTTGAGTCATATAATAGTCATAAAAAATACCGCCATTGAGCATGCCATGCTCTGGAGCCTGTTCAACTTGTGCCGCAAGTGTAGCGGATGCGGCCATACTATTGAGGCTAGCAACACAATCGGTCATGGAAATATCAATATATTGTCCCATTCCACTACGTCCACGTTCGACAACCGCAGCTAAAATTGCAATGACAGCATGAAGTGAACCACCTGCAATGTCTGCAACTTGAATACCGAGTGGTGGTGGACCACTGTCTTGTCGGCCGCTATATCCAGCAATACCTGCTAAAGCTAAATAGTTAATGTCATGCCCAGCTCTGTCTTTATAGCTCCCTGTTTGTCCATAACCTGTAATTGAACAATAAATGAGACGTGGGTTAATTTCGGCAAGTGTCGCGTAGTCTAAACCGAGACGACGCATAACATCAGGTCGGAACTGCTCTATGACAATATCAAACTCAGAAATTTTGGCTTTAATCAGATCAATACTCGCTTTATCTTTTAAATCCAGAACAATCGACTGTTTATTTCGGTTTAAATAACTATGTGCTGTTGCTTGACCATTTGCATATGGTGGCATGATTCGGATTAAATCAGGACGTGATGGAGATTCGATATGGATGACTTCTGCTCCCATATCGGCCAAATACATTGTGGCAAAAGGTCCAGGTAAGAGCGTCGAGAAATCGAGAACTTTAAGTCCATTTAATGCTGTCGTCATCGTATTTTTAACCACTATTATTCGAATTTTCTTTTATATTAGTTAAGCAAATATACTAAAACAATGTCATGTTCAGCCATTTACCTTGATCATTTCGGCAATTTAACATGTAAAAAGTGCTTTTACTCTGTTGTAAATCGCCAATTTATTTTTTTAGACGGTCATTTAGGTCAATTTAAAGTGAACATCAAAGAGACTGAAGGATTCAATATGAGTCGCGATACGATTAGCATCCACTTCGTGAATGCGGCTTTGACAGGCGTAAAACGCCTTGGCATGGATGTTGAAATGCTCCTTTCACATGTGGGTATTGAAGCGGAATTATTACGTCAACCTAAAGCTCGAATCTCACCAGAACAATACACTCGTTTTATAAAAATGTTGTGGATGGTCACACAGGATGAACACGTTGGATTTGACGTACAACCACGTCGTCTGGGCACTTTTGCCATTATGTGTCAGTTGATTATTCACGCAAAAACATTGGGCCAAGCCCTTGAACTGTCATCTCAATTCTACAAATTATTTGGCGATGAATGGTCTGTAACTCTAGAGCGTGACAAACATGAAGCACGTCTAGTTCCCCTCATTCCGAAAACTTTAGATCCAGACCATTTCATTACTGAAAGTATGCTGATGATTTGGCACGGTCTAGCATCATGGTTGATTGAACGTCGTTTGCCATTAGAGCGCGTTCATTTTAGCTATCCACGTCCTGCACATGCCGATGAATATGATGCATTATTTTTTGCACCAGTCATGCAGTTTGATGCACCACGTACTGAAATTACCTTTGCAGCTGATTATCTTGATTTACCAATCCGCCAAGATGAAAAAACGCTAGAAGAATTCTTAAAAGCAGCTCCTGCTCAGCTTTTAGTGAAATTCAAAAACACCAACTCGCTAACTTCTCGTATTCGTGAAGTACTCAAAAGCCAAATTGGTGAAGAAATGCCAACGCTTAATGACGTTGCATCAATGTTATATTTATCTCCTCAAACCTTACGCCGCCGCTTGGCTGCCGAAGGTAAAAGCTACCAAGGTGTAAAAGATGCTTTACGCCGAGATGCTGCAATTCACTTGTTACTCAACCCTGAGTTAACACTTGAAGATGTTGCTCAACAAGTTGGCTTTAGTGAAACCAGTACCTTCCACCGCGCATTTAAAAAGTGGACGGGTGTAACACCTGGCCTATATCGCCAGCTACATGGTTATCACTAATTCTCAAATCTCTTTAGTTTCACATTTAGCCCAAGTTCAACTTGGGCTTTTTTGTATTTCTATTGGCAAAAATCATCACCTGACTGGTGCGCTTATCGTCATTGCGTTGCCTTTTAAAACCAGTACACTCAAAACACAACAAAGTTTAAGTAATAAAAAAGGAACTGTTATGAGCGAGGCTTATATTATTGATGCCATTCGCACCCCACGCGGAAAAGGAAAAAAAGATGGCTCTCTTTACGAAGTAAAACCAATTACATTATTGACCACCTTATTAAATGAATTACAACAACGCCATCAACTCGATACCTCTAAAGTCGATGACATTGTTTTGGGGTGTGTAACACCAATTGGCGATCAAGGTGGTGATATTGCCAAAACTGCAGCGATTGCAGCAGGTTGGAATGATGATGTTGCTGGGGTGCAAATCAATCGCTTTTGTGCATCAGGTTTAGAAGCAGTCAACATGGCAGCCATGAAAGTCCGCTCTGGTTGGGAAGATTTAGTAGTTGCTGGTGGCGTTGAATCAATGTCACGCATTCCAATGGGTTCCGATGGCGGACCATGGGCTCTAGATCCAGAAACAAATCTTAAGTCATCATTTGTTCCACAAGGTATCGGCGCTGACCTCATTGCAACCCTAGATGGCTATAGCCGTGAAGATGTTGATAATTTTGCTGTAAAGTCCCAACAAAAAGCGGCAGCAGCTCAATCAAATGGTTATTTCAATCACTCAGTCGTACCAGTAAAAGATCACGCAGGTGTGGTGATTTTAGAGAAAGATGAATTTATTAAAGGCAATACCACACTCGAAGGCCTAGCAAAGCTCAACCCAAGTTTTGAAATGATGGGCCAAATGGGCTTTGATGCAGTCGCTTTACAAAAATATCCAGAAGCACAAAAAATCAATCATGTTCACCATGCAGGTAACTCATCAGGCATTGTCGATGGAGCAGCTGTAGTTTTATTAGCTTCTGAAAAAGCGGTAAAAGAACAAAACTTAAAACCACGCGCTAAAGTTTTGGCGACTGCATTAGTTGGTACCGACCCAACCATTATGCTGACTGGCCCTGCGCCTGCTGCACGTAAAGCTTTAGAAAAAGCTGGCCTCACGATTGATGATATTGACCTATTTGAAGTCAACGAGGCATTTGCAGCAGTTGTTATGCGTTTTATTAATGAGCTCAATGTCCCTACTGAAAAAGTCAACGTAAATGGTGGTGCGATTGCTTTAGGTCATCCATTAGGTGCAACAGGTGCCATGATTTTAGGTACTTTACTTGATGAGCTTGAACGACAAGATAAAAAGCGCGGTTTAGCGACCCTCTGTGTTGGCGGTGGGATGGGTATTGCCACCATTATTGAACGCGTATAAAAATTAGGGATATAAAAGATGAGTGCAATTCAATACGAAAAAAATGCCGACAATATTGTCATTTTAACGCTTGATTCAACTGGTCAATCTGCGAACACTATGAATGCTGAGTTTCGTGACTCGCTTGATGAAGCAACTCAGAAACTTAAAGCAGAAACAGAACTTTCAGGTGTTATTTTCCGCTCGGCTAAAAAAACTTTCTTTGCAGGCGGTGATTTAGATGAGCTAATCCAAGTTCAGCCTGAACACGCAACTGACTTTTTCAATATGGTTGAAAAGCTAAAAGGTCATTTACGTACAATTGAAACACTAGGGATTCCAGTGATTGCAGCATTAAATGGCACTGCACTTGGCGGTGGTTGGGAAATTGCATTAAGTTGCCATCACCGTATTGCAATCAATGACCCGAAGAGCAAATTTGGTCTACCAGAAGTTACTTTAGGTTTGTTACCGGGTGGCGGCGGTATTGTGCGTATGGTACGTCTCCTCGGACTTCAAAATGCGTTCCCATTTTTAATGGAGGGCAAACAGTTCGGTGTTGATAAAGCAAAATCTTTAGGCTTAATTCATGACACTGCCGAAAATGAACAAGAACTTTTAGATAAAGCAATTGCTTGGATCAAGGCCAATCCAAAATCTCAGCAGCCATTTGATGTGAAGGGTTATAAAATTCCGGGTGGCGATCCAAAAACTCCAGCAGTTGCACAAGTTCTTGCAATTGCACCAGCCATGTTAAAAGACAAAACCAAAGGTTGTTACCCTGCCCCTGAAGCAATTATGGCTGCCGCAGTTGAAGGTGCACAAGTTGATGTCGATACTGCTTTACGTATTGAGTCTCGCTACTTTACTCAGCTTACAACAGGTCAAATTTCTAAAAATATGATCGGCACTTTCTGGCATGGTCTAAATGCAATTAAGTCTGGTGCTAGTCGTCCTGCCGACGTTCCAAAATGGCAAGCGACTAAAGTTGGTGTATTGGGTGCAGGCATGATGGGTGCAGGTATTGCTTATTCAACAGCCATTAAAGGCATTCCAGTTGTACTTAAAGATGTATCTGTTGAAAATGCTGAGAAAGGTAAAGCTTACTCACAAAAGCTCTTAGATAAACGTGTTTCACAAGGCCGCATGACCGCAGAAAAACGTGATCAGATTTTATCTCTCATCACGGCGACAGCTTCCGCTCAAGATCTTCAAGGTTGTGATTTAATTATTGAAGCGGTATTTGAAAATCAAGAACTCAAAGCTAAAGTCACTCAAGAAGCCGAGCAATATCTAGCGCCTAACGGTGTGATGGCATCAAACACCTCAACCCTGCCAATTACAGGTTTAGCTCAGGCAAGTAAGGATGATAAAGCTTTTATCGGTCTGCATTTCTTTAGCCCTGTCGACAAAATGCAGTTGGTTGAGATTATTAAAGGTAAAAACACCTCCGCAGAGACACTTGCCAAAGCTTACGACTTTGTACAACAAATTGGAAAAACACCGATTGTTGTCAATGATAGCCGTGGTTTCTTTACCAGTCGTGTGTTTGGTACTTTCATTCAAGAGGGTATGCGCTTGCTTGCCGAAGGTGTCCACCCAGCGCGTATTGAAATGGCAGCACTGAAAGCTGGTATGCCAGTTGGCCCCCTCGCTATTCAAGATGAAGTATCTTTAACATTAACCGAACATGTTGCCAGTGAAGCACGCAAAGCTCTACAAGCCGAAGGAAAAGATTTACCTAAAACTTCTGTAGATGAAGTGGTTCACACCATGATTCATGAGTTAAACCGTAAAGGTAAAGCTGCTGGAGCTGGTTTTTATGAATACCCTGAAAATGGTAAAAAGCATCTATGGGAAGGCTTAAACCGCTGGAAAAAAGATCATGATATTTCTGAACAAGATATGATTGATCGCATTCTGTTTGTACAGGCCTTAGATACTTTACGTTGTTATGAAGAAGGCGTATTGGAGTCTGTAATTGATGCCAATGTCGGTTCTATCTTTGGGATTGGTTATGCACCTTGGACTGGAGGAGCAATTCAATTCCTAAATCAGTATGGTACTGATAAAGCACAAAAACGTGCAGAAGAATTGGCTGCCAAATATGGTGAACGTTTTACACCACCAGCTTTACTAAAAACCAAAGCTGAGCAGAAACAAAATATTCAGTAATTTAGTCTTATTGAATATTTAAAAAACTGCATAAACCTTACCCATATAAATATATTTTATTTATATGGGTTTTTCTTTATGACCTTTAAGATTCCTGCCCCCTGCCTAAATATGCTATAAATAGACTTCATTTTTGTGCTTCTACAGCACATTCGAGAAATTCTTATGTCCGATAAAAATTCTTCCGAGTCAGCAATTTTAGGCTGGAAATTTGTTCTGATCGTTGGTGTTTTAAGTGCAATTTTCCTTGGCTTTTTTTATTTAGCAATGAGTAATGAACCTGACTATATGCCAGGTGCACAGCGCAAAGCACAACAAGAGCAAATGCAGCAAAAGGCTGAACACTCTACAGAGCAACACGCTCAACATAGTGACAACATGCCTGAAATGGATATGCAAGAACATAAGCAATCAACTCAGTAATCAGATATTTTTCAAATGACAGATTTTTCCCGCAACGCACTGGTTGTAGAAGGTGGAGGCATGCGTGGTGCCTTTACCAGTGGTGTACTTGACGCGTTTTTACAACAACAGTTCAACCCATTCGATTTATATGTTGGTGTATCGTCTGGTTCAACTAATGTCGCCAACTATCTGGCAGGCCAGCAAGGCCGCACTTTAACATTTTATATTGATCATTCACTGCGTCCTGAATTTATCGATTACAAGCGCTTTTTTAAGGGCGGCGATTTACTTGATTTAAAATGGATGTGGGAAATTGGTGAGCAAGAGCATCCTCTTGATCAACAGAGTCTTTTTGCCAAAAATCCTGATTTTTATATGGTGTTGACGCATGCCAAAACAGGTCATGCAGAATATCTTCGTGCGGGTAAAGACAATTTACTCAATGCGCTTCGTGCTTCTAGCTCAATTCCAGTTTTAACGCGTCATCCCGTCGATATTATGGGTGAACCTTATTTTGATGGGGGTGTTGCAGATGCCTTACCCGTTCGCTGGACAGCTCAGCAAAGTGGCGTCAAAAAAATGTTAGTTTTACGTACTCGTCCGAAAAACTATTTCAAAGCAAGTAGTCGAGGTGATCAATTCCTCGCAAAATATGCGTTTAAACATCATTATGGTTTTGCAAACAGCTTACGTAGCCGTTGTGCTCGTTATAACGCGTCGGTAGAGTTTGTTCGTGGTCAAAACTCAGACCAGCAAATTTTAGAAGTTGGCCCACCGCCTCTTAAGAATATGGCTGGCCGTTTAACTACCAATCCGAAAAAGCTTCGCTACAGTTATGAAGTTGGTTTAGAAACAGGACTACAGGCAATTGAAAGCTGGAATGCAATGAAATAAATCTAAATTGAGATTTCTAAAAAGAAGTCTCAATTTAACTCTAAAACCATATCAATATGTGGAATGCCACAGTCTTCATAAACCTCCCCCTGCACTTTAAAACCTAAAGCTTCGTAAAAAGCTGTCACATAGGATTGTGCTGAAAGCTTTAAGTAAGGCAATTTATGTTGGCGCGCATATTCAATAATATGCTGCATTAAAATTTTACCTATACCCTGCTTTCGATAAGGCATTAAAACAGCAACACGCCCTACGCTATGCTGCAGCAACAAACGTGCTGTAGCGATAGGCTGCTCTTTGTCATAGACAATAAAATGTAGAACTGTGGCATCCAAGTCGTCCCATTCATCTTCAGGTGCAATTCCTTGCTCTTGAATAAAGACTTGTTCACGGATGTATTTCGCATCTTGCTCAAGCTGTTCCCAACCATCCTCTACAATTTTATACATCCATTCACCTTCCTAGCACTTACAGCCGATATTTTCGATCGGCAACTGATCTTGCAATAACAATTCCAACGTTTGTTTTTTAATACCATACATTTCTTTCAATGCTTGGATTTGAGACATAATCTTGGCGTCAGGTTGTGAAACGTTTTTGCGTTTTGTCGCCAAAATCATTTTATTTTTGCTGGTGTGTTCAAGCGATACAAACTCAAAAACTTTGGTTTCATAACCATACGCTTTTAAAAGTAACGCACGTAAAGTGTCAGTTAACATCTCGGCTTGTTGCCCAGCATGAATACCAAACTGTAGCATTGGCTGTAAAACTTCTGGGCTATGTAATTGTGGGCGCAACTCTTTGTGACAACATGGCGCGCACATAATCATCGAAGCGTTTAAACGAATTCCTGTATGAATAGCAAAGTCAGTCGCAATATCACACGCATGTAAGGCAATCATTACATCCAACTTTTCTGGTTGATAACTACGAACGTCACCTTCAAAAAAATCTAAATGATTGAAATGAACTTTGTCTGCAACGTTCTGGCAAAACTCCACCAAATTACGGCGCAGCTCTACACCAGTAATGAATGGTGTTTTCTGTTGTTGTTGCAGATAATCATACAATGCAAAAGTTAAATAACCTTTCCCTGATCCAAAATCGACAATGCGTAACTCTTGTGGAGACGCATCAATTTGTTCATAGGCACTTGCAAAAATTTCGATAAATTTATTAATCTGTTTCCACTTACGAGCCATGCTTGGAATGACCTGAGCTTTTTCATCAGTAATACCCAGCTCTTTTAAAAATGCATTGCCCTGCTGTAGATAGCGCTGCTTTTCACGGTCATGCGCCTGAACCGTTTGTGTCGCATTTACCGCCTGCTTTTTCCCCATATTCAATATGGCTTTTTTCTTATTTTTTTTAAGTTGAATTTCTTGAGTAGTCGAAAATAAGTTTGCTTGCTTACACTGAATGATTAATTGCTCAATCTGTTGCAAACCTTCTTGAAATGAATAGTTTTTAGTCACATCTTGGGTCGTATGATGGTATAGAGCTGAAAGCTGTTTTTGTCCATGTAGCTCTACAACGCGGAAAGTGATTTTTTCCAGTTGCGCCAACTCTCCCTTATATTGGCTCAAGATCAAACGCTCAAAAGCTTGTTGGTCAAGCATTTGCTTGATTTCATAAAAGAATTGCTGTTCTTGCTCAAAGGAGAAAACCGACACGGATATACCTAAAAAATGAAGACTCATATAAAATAGAAGTTTAAAGGGTCTAGGATTAAAAATAAAATAACTTTACGACTGTTTTTTATTTCTATACATTTGTATTTTTAATCAAAAAAATTAAAGTTATGAGTAAATCTGTGTTGGAAACTTACGATCCAAAAGAAGAACTATTTAATGCCTATAGTCATGGTGCTGGTGTTGTTATGGCAGTTGTAGCTTCTATCTTTTTAATTATAAAGGGATCTTATCTTCCAACTGCTCAGTGGGTGGGCTTATGGGTATACTCATTTAGTCTCATTCTAGTTTTTACCAGTTCTACACTTTATCATTTTGCTCAAACACAAAACCTACGCTACTGGTATAAAAAACTCGACCACACTGCTATTTATTATTTAATTGCTGGAACATATACCCCGTTCTTAAGCATTGCTATACCTACACAAAAAGCTCATATTTTACTTATTGCTCTCTGGAGCATTGCTGCAATTGGTACACTTTTCAAGTTAGTTTTTATTCATCGTTTTCAGAAAATTTCGCTACTTGCTTATGTTCTTATGGGGTGGCTTGCTGTATTTGTTATGGATGATATGCGCACCTATCTGAGTAAAGACGCGTTGATTTTGTTAATTATTGGCGGATTAGCTTATACGGTTGGAGCATTGTTTTACGCGTTAAAAAAGGTAAGATATACCCATGCGATCTGGCATATTTTTGTGCTTTTAGGTGCAGGGGCACATTTTCTTGCAATCTATTGGTACGTAGTTTAGTCCATTTTTCACTCATATTCAGTGATCCTGAAAGAGTCATGGATGATGTTCTTTCACGCTATTCTTTGAGAAAAATACGTCTTTAAAAAGAGTAGTCATTAAAAATAAATTTTAACGGATATAAGGACTTATATGGAGTCAACTTCTGCGACTGCTGCTCCTGTAGTAGCCACTAATTCAAAAACACGAGTTTTGTTTGCAAGCTTAGTCGGTACAACCATTGAGTTCTTCGACTTTTATATCTATGCAACAGCTGCCGTGATTATCTTTCCTCACCTATTTTTTCCTGCTAGTAGTGGCAGTGCCGCAGTCTTACAATCTCTGGCAACCTTTGCAATTGCCTTTATTGCTCGTCCTATCGGTGCCGCATTATTTGGCCATCTAGGAGACCGTATCGGTCGTAAAGCAACTCTAGTTGCAGCTTTACTGACCATGGGTATTTCAACCGTATGTATTGGTTTACTTCCAACTTATGCTCAAATCGGAATTATCGCACCATTACTATTAGCTGTTTGTCGTTTAGGACAAGGCTTAGGTTTAGGCGGTGAATGGAGCGGCGCAGTATTATTAGCGACTGAAAATGCCCCAGAAGGTAAAAGAGCATGGTACGGGATGTTTCCACAGCTAGGTGCTCCAATTGGCTTTATTCTGGCAACAGGTTCATTCTTATTATTGAGTGCAGTTATTCCTGAGCAAGCATTCATGCAATGGGGTTGGCGTATTCCATTCATTGCCAGTGCTGTATTGGTTATTGTTGGCTTATATATCCGTTTAAAACTTCATGAAACTCCAGCTTTCCAGAAAGTCTTAGATAAGCAAAAAGAAGTTAATATTCCATTTAAAGAAGTCTTAACCAAACATACAGGTAAGCTTATTCTTGGTACAGTTGCAGCAATCTGTACCTTTGTTGTGTTCTATCTTACTACCGTATTTGCCTTAAACTGGGGAACCACTAAACTGGGTTATGCGCGTGGAGAGTTTTTAGAACTTCAATTGTTTGCCACACTTTGCTTTGCCGCATTTATTCCTTTATCTGCTATTTTTGCAGAAAAATTTGGTCGGAAAACAACTTCTATTGGCGTCTGTATCGCTGCTGCGATTTTCGGCTTGTTCTTCTCTAGTATGTTAGAGTCTGGAAATACCTTAATCGTATTCCTTTTCTTATGTACTGGCTTGGCGATTATGGGCTTAACCTATGGTCCAATTGGTACAGTTCTTTCTGAACTTTTCCCAACTTCAGTTCGATATACAGGTTCAGCATTAACTTTTAACTTGGCTGGTATTTTTGGTGCATCGTTTGCCCCACTGATTGCGACTAAACTTGCTGAAACTTATGGTTTATATGCGGTTGGTTATTATCTTACTGCTGCATCACTTTTATCACTTATCGCATTCTTACTCATTCGTGAAACAAAAAATGATGATGTGAATAATCAGATTTAAAGTTGTAAAGACACCCCCATAAAAAAGCCAGTTCAATTTGAACTGGCTTTTTTATACGTATATGAATTAATTCATTGATGCAGGATTTGCGGGAGCAACACTATTTGTTGCAGCTGGCGCTGTTACATTGCTTGCTGCAACTGCTGCTGGTCCTGCTACTGCTGCTTCACCAATTAAAGCAACTTTTGCTTTTTCTTGGCTTTTTGCAGAAAGAGCTGGGTTACTTGCCACAATTCGATTAATGTTTGCTGAGTTTGCCGGAGCAATCGCTGTAGTTTGTAAAATAATTGGGCGATTACCTGTGTTACCCAACGTATAGCGAATACCTGTACGTGGACTAATCACTGTAGTATTTTCTTGCTTCACTACAGCTTGAGCCGAAGTTGGGCCTTTTGCTGCAAGTACTTTGTCAACCGTTGTCGTTTGAGGGGCTGAAGCTGCTTCTGCTGCAAAAACAAAACTTGGTACAGCAAGAACAGTTAAAAATAAAGGTTGTAATACTTTTTTCATTGTCTTTCCAACATACACTCTGGATGAGAAGTAAATAGCATTTAATGCTTAAAACTGCAAACATTATTCACAGGCTTACTACAAACATAAAAAAAGCAGAACAATTGTTCTGCTTTTTTTGTGAAGGCAGATTAGATCTTACCGTGACATTGCTTATATTTTAATCCTGAACCACATGGGCATGGGGCATTACGGCTTTCTGGAACAGGGAAAGCTTGCTGATCGGCAGACTCGTTCATGGTTTCTTGAGAAAGTGTAACTTCACCAGTTAAACCATCTACATCATCATGTTCAAAAGAAAGCTTCATTGATTCAGCTTGCTGCTGCTGTTGAGCTTCCATTTCTGCAAGTTCTTCTGGTGTTGGGATATGTACACGAGACAAATCAGTTACAACATCAGTTTTAATAATACCCAACATGTTTACGAACAAGTTGAAGGCTTCTTTCTTATATTCCTGCTCAGGGTTCTTTTGCGCATAGCCACGTAAGTGAATACCTTGACGCAAATAATCCATTGCAGCCAAGTGATCTTTCCAATGGCGATCAAGAGAGTTTAAAACGAAATGGCGCTCAAGCATTGCTGCTGATTCATCACCCATTTGAGCACGGCGCTGACGATAACGCTCAATTACTTCATCGCTAATACGCTCAACCAAACCTTCTTCATCTAAACGACGATCTTGGTCTAACCATTCTTGAATTGGAAGCTCAATACCTAAATCAATACGTAAAGCATTTTCTAAACCTTCCACATCCCACTGGTCATGAATTGACTCTGGTGGAATAAAGTTAGCAATCATGCCTTGCATCACTTCACGATGCATTTCTTCAACGTATTCTTTTAAGGTGTTTTCAGCTAATACTTCATCACGTTGTGAATAAATAATCTTACGCTGTTCATTATTCACGTCATCGTATTTCAACAAGTTCTTACGAATATCGAAGTTACGCGCTTCAACTTTACGCTGAGCATTCTCAATCGAACGGCTCACCATTTTATGTTCAATCGCTTCATCTTCTTTTAAACCCATCGCGCGCATCATACCAACGACACGGTCGCCTGCGAAAATACGCATAAGGTCATCTTCAAGAGATAAATAGAAGCGAGAAACACCAGGGTCACCCTGACGACCGGCACGACCACGTAACTGGTTATCAATACGACGTGATTCATGGCGTTCAGAACCAATGATATGCAAACCACCGGCTTGCAATACATCTTCGTGGTCTTGTTCCCATTGTGCTTTTAGACGTGCTTCATCTTCTGCTGTTGGGTTTTCAAGTTTGGCAAGCTTAGCTTTCCAGTTACCACCCAAGATAATATCCGTACCACGACCAGCCATGTTAGTTGCAATCGTTACTGCATTCGGGCTACCCGCTTGAGCAATAATGTCAGCTTCACGCTCATGCTGCTTTGCATTCAAAACTTCATGATGAATACCAGCTTGCATTAGCTTAGAAGATAAAATTTCGCTGGCTTCAATGGTTGCTGTACCAATCAAAATTGGAGCAACACCCTGCTGACGAATATTCATAATTTCTTGAATAATCGCGTTATATTTGCCGTTACGGTTTAAATAAATTAAATCGTTTTGGTCGTTACGAATCATTGGACGGTGAGTTGGAATAATCACAACATCAAGACCGTAAATTTCTTTCATTTCCGCAGCTTCAGTATCAGCAGTACCTGTCATACCTGAAAGCTTTTTATAGAGACGGAAATAGTTCTGGAATGTTGTTGTCGCTAAAGTTTGGTTTTCAGGCTGAATTTCTAAGCCTTCTTTTGCTTCAACAGCTTGATGCAAACCTTCTGACCAACGACGACCAGGCATCGTACGACCCGTATGTTCATCGACAATAACCACTTCACCATCATGAATAATATAGTGAACATCACGTTGGAATAGGAAATGCGCACGAATAGCAGCAGATACATGGTGAACAAGGTTCAGGTTTGTTGCTGAATATAAGCTTTCGCCTTCAGCCAACAAGCCCATCTGAATAAGTTCTTGTTCAACAGTTTCATAACCAACCTCGGTCATTTCAACTGAACGCTGCTTTTCATCAATCCAGAAATGCCCACCATCTGCTACTTTTTCTTCTTTTTGCGGATGTAATTTAGGTGGAATCGTATTGATTGCACTGTAGAGGTGTGAAGAGTCTTCACTTTGACCAGAAATAATTAATGGTGTACGAGCCTCATCAATTAAGATGGAGTCAACTTCATCGATAATGGCATAGTGCAAACCACGTTGTTTCTTTTCTGCTAAAGAAAACACCATGTTGTCACGTAAATAGTCAAAACCGAATTCGTTATTGGTACCGTAAGTAATATCGGCAAGGTAAGCTGCCGCTTTTTCTGACGGACCTTGCATTGAATAAATCGTACCAATTGATAGACCCAAAAATTCAAATAATGGGCGGTTCAACTCGGCATCACGCTGTGCCAAATAATCGTTCACAGTAATGACATGTACACCTTGGCCACTCAAAGCGTTTAAATAACACGCCAGAGTACCCATAAGGGTTTTACCTTCACCAGTACGCATCTCGGCAATCTTACCTTCATGTAAAGTAATACCACCGATTAACTGAACGTCATAGTGACGCATACCCATCACACGCTTAGCAGCTTCACGACAAACTGCAAACGCTTCTGGAAGTAATTTATCTAAACTTTCGCCATTATTATAACGTTGTTTGAATTCTGGAGTTTTTGCAGATAAGTCTGCATCGCTTAAAGCTGATATCGTCGGCTCGAGCGCATTGATTTGCTCAACAATTTTGCGCATGCGTTTGAGTTCACGCTCATTTTTTGTACCGAAGATACCTCCGATCAGACTTGCCAACATGGATAAACTCTCTAAATCTTGCTTGGTCAAATGAATAAACTTTTTCTCAGTCGTTTATTATGGTGCCAGAAATTTGAAGTACAAGGGGTTTGCACAAAACCCATAAAAAAAAACTGATAGTTAGACGAATGGTTTTTTCATTCATCTAATCTCCCCTTAATGTGCCGAGCACCAAAAACACACCATTAACGCTCATCGATTAAGCATAACTTCCGAGAAATCTAATTTAGCAAATTTACCTTAAAGTTACATTGATTAAGCACTTAAAATAATGAGTTTTAGTCATATATATTTACACTTATATAAAAAGTTCATAATAAAATACAAAAACAATAATTTTAATCATAAAGTAAATGCTGCATATTCATTCAATCGAATAACAAATTATGCGCAATTGAGGAACGATCATGACACTACGATTAGGAGATACTGCTCCCGATTTTCAACAAGAATCGAGTGAAGGCACAATTAATTTTTATGATTTTTTAGGGGATAGTTGGGGAATCTTATTTTCACATCCAGCCGACTATACTCCCGTATGTACAACTGAATTAGGTTATACAGCAAAATTAAAAGATGAATTTACGAAGCGTAATGTTAAAGCGATTGCTTTGTCAGTAGATGATGTAGAGTCTCACAAAGGCTGGATCAACGACATCAATGAAACACAAAATACAACTGTAAACTTTCCAATCATTGCAGATAAAGATCGTAAAGTATCTGAGCTTTATGGTTTCATCCATCCTAATGCCAGTGAAACACTCACGGTGCGTTCTTTAGTAATTATTGATCCTAACAAAAAAGTTCGCTTAATCATTACCTACCCTGCTTCGACGGGCCGAAATTTTAACGAAGTCTTACGTGTTGTGGATTCATTACAATTAACAGACAAGCATAAAGTCGCTACACCTGCGAACTGGCAGCAAGGTGAAGATGTCGTTATTGTGCCATCACTTAAAGATGAAGAAGAAATTAAACAACGTTTCCCTAAAGGTTATACGGCTGTTAAACCTTATTTACGCCTCACGCCACAGCCTGAAAACAATAAAATCGACTAAAGGTTTTATTGCTTGCAAGACAAACGCAGTGCGTAGGCAAATATCTGAAAAATTCCCTACAAGACAAGCAAAGCGCGTAGGCACACTTAGATTAAATATCACACCCGAAAAAGTCATCCGTAGTGATGGCTTTTTTATTTATGTATTGAATACTCATGGTTTTTATTGTCCAGATCAGTTATAACTCGAAACGATTCGGTAAAAAAATAAAAATCATGATCTATAAAATTCATCATTTAAAGTGCGGCAGCATGTGCCCAGTTTGTGCACCCTTATTTGGACAAAAAGGCTTCCGAGCTGAAGTAATCTGTCATTGTCTTTTAGTTGAAACTGATCGAGGCTTAGTGCTTATCGATACTGGCTTTGGCTTGCAAGATTACTTACATATGAAGCAGCGCCTAGGCTCATTAGTTAAACGCTTAGGCAATATTGAGCATAATCTTGAATTTAGTGCGATCCAACAAATTCAAAAGCTCGGGTTTAGTCCCAAAGATGTACAGCATATTTTTGTCACTCATCTTGATTTTGACCATGCTGGTGGTATCTCAGATTTTCCTCATGCCACAATTCATGTTTTAGCAGCAGAATACAACGCTGCCCAACTTCCAAATTTTAAAGGCAAACTTCGCTATAGAACCAATCAATATAAAGATCATCGGTATTGGAACTTCGTTGAATATCAAAAAGGTGAAGCATGGTTCAACCTCGAAAAAGTCAAAGGTTTTCCGCTGTTTCAAGATGAAATTTTAATGATACCACTGTTAGGACATACAGCTGGACATTGCGGGATTGCCATAAAGCAACAAAATCAATGGTTATTATTTTGTGGAGATGCCTACTACTCACACCTAGAGTTAAACCCTAAAAATAAATTAAGATCACTTGGTCTGGTGGAAAAAACATTTGCAGAAGATAATGAAAAGCGTCTTTTTAACCTCAAGCGTTTACAGCATTTAGCCCAACATGAACCCACGATTGAAATAATTTGTGCTCACGACCCCGATGAGCTTAAACGGTATCAAACATGAAGAAATTATCGCTCCTTACACTTGTCATCTGTATAAGTTTACAAGGGTGTATTCAGCACGAAAGTATCGCCCATGAGCATCGACCACAAGATTGGGGAAGCTTAGTTTCTCAGACTCATAACTTTTATCAAATTAGTAATGATGTTTATCGCAGTGAACAACCTGATACTGCAATGATTTCTGAATTAAAGAATCATCAAATTGGAACGATCATTAATTTAAGAGCCAAAGACGCAGATAGTTTAGTTTTTAAAAATGAAAATTTTAATCTTGTGCATATTCCTATCAACACTTGGGCAATTGACCGACATGACCTCTTAGAAGTCATGCAACAAATCAAACTTGCCAAACAGAATGATCAGCGCGTTTTATTGCACTGCTACCATGGTTCAGATCGTACAGGCGCCAGCGTTGCCATGTATCGCATTATTTTTGAAAATTGGGCAATTGATGATGCGGTTAAGGAAATGAAACAAGGGGGTTACGGTTATCATATTATTTGGAAGAACATTGACCGATTATTTACACCTGAAAATGTAAAATGGATTCAACAGCAACTGTCGAATCCATCTTAGTAACATCTTGAGTGGAATTTTTAATTTGGTTAACGTTGGTCTAACGGTACCCAGTCAATCACCCACGCTGATTTCATGTTTAAACTTGAATCAGAAGTAATTTTCTTACGAGCAGCATCTGCTGTATCACGGTCTTTTGCAGGTCCAACCATAATACGAATACCCTTACTGGTTGGGCTTGTAGTGACCTTATAGCCTTTAGCTCGTAATTTAGAAACAACTGCATCTGCATTGGCTTGGTTAGCAGCCAAAGCGACTTGAACCATCCACTTTTTATCGCCATTTTCAAGCAGTTCACGTGCTTTTTCAGCTTCAGCTTTTTTCTCAGCCTCAGCTTTTCGTTTAGCATCGGAGGCTTTTTTATCAGCTTCTGCTTGTCGTTTGGCTTCAGCAGCTTTCTTGTCTGCTTCTGCTTGGCGTTTTGCTTCAGCAGCTTTTTTATCTGCTTCTGCCTGTCGTTTAGCTTCAGCTGCTTTCTTTTCTGCTTCTGCTTGGCGTTTTGCTTCAGTTGCTTTTTTGTCTGCTTCTGCCTGTCGTTTAGCTTCAGCTGCTTTCTTGTCTGCTTCTGCTTGGCGTTTTGCTTCAGCAGCTTTTTTGTCTGCATCTATTTTTGAAGTATCAGTTATTTTATTCACCGTATTGGTTTGCTGGTTTTTAGCTTTCGCCTCACCCACTAACTCCGGTGGAATATTATCTGAACTTTCTTGAGCCGCTGTACGGCGCGCATTAATCGCAGCGTACTCTGCTGCAGCTTTACGAGCAGCATCAGCTTCAGCTTGCTGCTGCATTGCTAAGAACTCAGCTGCACGTGCTTCTTGTTCAGCAACGGCCTTTTCACGTGCACGACGCTGTTCTTCTAGCAAACGTTTTTCAGTCTCAACATCAACCGCAAGCGGTTGTAGTTGTACCATTTGCCCTTCAGTTGTCTGTTTTGGTTTAGTTTGAGTTTTTGGCGATGTGGATGCGGATGGTTGAGCTTCAACCTGTTTTATTTCCTCATTTCCTTTTAGAAGTAATGCTGCCAATAAAACACCACCTCCTAGTAAAACAACGCCACCCATCCAGCGTTGTTTGTTATTCATTGACATTCTTCCAAATACTCCCAAATCGCTTCTAAAGTATGAAACGAACCACAGGCCAAAATCAGCTGATTGTTATTTGTTTGCTCAAGCGCTGATTTAAAAGCCTCTTTGATATTGCCATATTGTTGTACTGTCTGGCCTTGCAAGGCATCATTGAGTTGCTGAATCGGTGCAGCACGCGGCACATTCAATTCAGCAATTTTCCAATGTAAAACAGTAGGTTTCAATAAATCGACCACTGATTTTATATCTTTATCTGCCAGCATTGAAAATACTGCGACAACTTCTGTGTACTGTTTATTGTATTCTAAGAAATTTCGCAATTGCTTTAACAAAAATTCAACACCATGTGGATTGTGCCCAGCATCAAAAATGACCGTTTTCCCGTCCACTTGGCGCTGTTCAAAACGCCCTGCTAAGCGAGCAGATTGAATACCTTTTTCTAATGCTGACTGAGAAATCTCTAGTCCGCTATTTAAAATGGCCGCAACTGCTCCTGCAATATTTTCAATCGCTAATGTACCTAAAGGAAGTTTTAAAGTGGTTCCTTCCGAAGCAAAGTACCAGTTTTGTCCATCTTCTGCGAGCTTATAAAAATAATCACGATTAACGGTATATAAGTCTGCTTGTGAACTTTGTGCTTTATCTTGAATTGCTTGCGGTAATTGTTGCTCACCCGCGAAGATAACCGGAATATATGGACGAATAATGCCTGCTTTTTCAAAAGCAATTTTTTCGATGGTATCGCCTAACCAGTCTATATGATCTAGGCCAATATTAGTAATCACTGCAATGTCGGGATCAATCACATTGACGACATCTAAACGTCCGCCCAAACCGACTTCGAGCACCCATACATCACATTGTTGTTGTTTAAAAATAACAAAAGCAGCCAAAGTGGTTGCTTCAAAAAAAGATAAGCTTAAATCACAATCGCGACGAGCCTGATCGACTTGAACAAAAGCATCAATCAGACTTTGATCATCGACTTCAACTCCACCTAACTTAACTCGCTCATTAAAGCGATAGATATGCGGTGACTGATATAACCCAACTTTATAACCCTGTGCGTTTAATATCGCAGCCAGTGTGGTTGTGGTTGAGCCTTTACCATTCGTTCCGGCTACTGTAAAAACTTTAGCATGAGGCTGAGTTACACCCAGCTTTTCTGCAACAGGAATTACACGTTCCAGACCAAGATCTATCCCTGTAACGTGAACATGGCTCCAATAATTGAGCCATGTATCTAAAGAGTCTATTGAAAGTGGAGCTTGTTGGTTCAAGGTAAGTTCATCAATTTCGATACAAGTCGAGATACAGTATCACGTAAAGCATGACGATGAACAATCTGATCGATTACACCATGATCAAGCAAATATTCAGCACGTTGGAACGGTTCTTCAAGAGTTTCACGTACAGTCTGCTCAATTACACGCTTACCAGCAAAGCCAATCATTGCTTTAGGTTCAGCAATATGAATATCACCCAACATTGCTAAAGAAGCTGTTACACCACCATACACAGGATGTGTTAACACGACGATATATGGTAAGCCAGCATCTTTTAATTTTTGAATCGCAGCAGAAGTACGCGCCATTTGCATAAGCGACAACATACCTTCTTGCATACGCGCGCCGCCAGAAGCTGCGAAACAGATTAATGGCTGACGTTTTTCAATTGCAAGCTCGGCAGCCTTTACAAAACGATCACCTACAACTGTACCCATTGAGCCGCCCATAAAGTCGAACTCAAAAGCACATGCAATCATATCTACGCCATTTAAGTTACCTTGCATGGCAATTAACGCTTCCGTTTCACCAGTTTTGCTTTGCGCTTCACGCATACGATCTGGATACGGTTTAGAGTCAACAAACTTTAATGGATCTTTTGCAGTAAATTCTTGACCCAATTCAGTTACAACATTATCGAAGAACCAGTTCAAGCGGTCACGAGCTTTCATTCGTAAGTGTTCGTCACATTGCGGACAAACATATGCATTGAAAGAAATTGCTGTACGTGTCACTAGTGCATGACATTCAGGACATTCAATCGTTGGCTCAGTAAATGTTGCTTTGAGAATTTGTTGCTCATCTGCGACTTCAATACCTGGAACCGGACGTTTTGTCCATGGTGTCGAAGGGCTAAGAACTTTCCCTGATTTCACTTCTTGATTCATACTAACTCATCGAGCGCTGCTCGAAGCTCCTTGACTTTACTCACCGTCTGTTCAACAGCGTCATCCGCTGCCAACGTTGCAAAATTTTTAACGAAAGCACTACCTACAATCACGGCATCAGCAACATTACCCATTGCTTTTGCTGAAGCGGCATCACTAATACCAAAACCAACACCCACTGGAATATTAGTGGCATTTTTGATTTTTTGAATACGCGCAGCAGCTTCTGCCGTATCAAGTGTTGCTGCTCCAGTTACACCCTTAAGTGAAACGTAGTAAATAAAACCACTTGCCTGATTAGTCACATGTTGAATGCGTTGATCTGTAGAAGTTGGCGCAAGCAAGAAAATTTGGTCCATATCATGTTGTTTCAACACAGCACCAAACTCTTTTGACTCTTCTGGTGGTAAATCCACAAGTAATAAGCCATCTACACCACATTGTTTCGCATGAGAAACAAACTTCTCGTAACCAATCACCTCAACCGGATTGAGATAACCCATTAAAACAACAGGTGTCTCCTGATCCTGCTCACGGAACTCTTTTACCATGTTGAGTGCATCCAACGTGTTAGTCCCTGCTGCAAGCGCACGTTCAGCTGCAAGCGCAATTACCGGACCATCAGCCATTGGATCTGAAAATGGTAAACCAAGCTCAATGACATCTACTCCTGCCGCAACCATTTTATGCAGTAACGGAACCGTTACTTGTGGCTGTGGATCACCCGCCATAACATAAGATACAAGCGCTTTACGTTGTTGGGACTTAAGCTTTTCAAAACGGGTGGCAAGACGTGACATAGGGTTGTGCTTTCCTTGAATTATTTAAAATTGAGGAGTTGTTTGTAGAAATACAAGAACATCGCATTTTAACGCTATTTTTTGTCCATTGAACAGGTCTAACGTTATGGCGATATTCGATTGTATGATTCATACAACCCATGGTGTACATTTATCAATATTTTGAAACTTTTCTCAATGATCAAAGCTTCCTATTTTCGAGCCATTATTAGATTGCTTCCCGATCAAAAAACAATCACACAAAACTTATTTCTCAATATTTTTATTGGCGAGTTGTAATTCCTTTTTCCGCGTGAGTAAAGTTTGTCCTGTCAAATTTTTATGAGCCCGTGCAAGTGCCGACTGATCGGAATATCCTAACTGTTCAGCAATTGTGGTGAGGCTTTCATTTTGGTGAAGTAATATTTCACAGCGTTTCATGCGTTCAGTATCTAAAATTAATTTAAATGAAGTATTTAATGACTGTAATTGACGCTGCAAGCTTCGTACTGAAATATTCAACTCGATGGCAATATCCTCTATTTTAGGGGCTTGTTGCTTATGTTTAAAATATTCATGAACAATCCAATGTATTTGCTGGGCTAAATCTGTATGTATTTTCCGCTGAGCTAATGCCTCTTCTGCTTGTTTCACCAAAAGTTGCATTAAGCTGGGGTCCGCATGTCGAGGACGAACATTCAATCCCTCACTTGCAAAAGTTAATGCATAGTAAGGTTGCTCAAATGATAATTTACATTGAAAGAAACGCTGATAGTGAACTAAGGGACCACGTGAGCGGTGCACAAACTCAACATGCTGCAAGAGAAAATCATGGAAAGGAGCAATTTGTTTAGCAAGCTGAACCATAGCAGCTAAAGTCAGCTCACAAAGTATGATATTACTGGCATCAACTAGCGGCCAATACAGACGAATGTTAGAAGCATCTTGTTCAACTTGCATAGGCACGACTTGCTCACCGTCAATCACGAGACGATGAAATTTCATGACATATTCAAGAACCTCTGCAAAGCTGCCACTCCGAGAAGCCATATATCCCAGTACACCAAAATTGGCAGGTGTAATACAAGTTGCCATTTCTAGGGCTAAATTAGAAACTTGTAGACGAGACTCTGTCAGCTCTAAAAGTTCAAGAAAAAAGTTTAAAGAAGATTGAGCATCAATAGATGAAGCTAAAATATTTTGAACTTGACGGGCCTGAACATCTGTAAGGTTTAATGCCTGCCAATCGATTCCTTTCTCTTTTAGATAAGTATTCCACAGATAAAAGTAGCCATTTGAAATCGTAAAATCCTGCATGGCTCATCCTTTTTTTAATGCCATCTTGTCGCAAACTGTATAAAAATTGGCAATAACTGTCAAAACAAAGCCGACTATTAGCGACATACTAATGAACATGTTAGATGCGAGAAATAAAAATATGAACGCACATGTTTCTTATCAGGTCGAGCCAGTAGTTCGTAAAGATCTAGATTTTCATTTAAACGAAGCGCCTCGCTTTTGGTTTAATAATGATCCTTTTTTGACTCGTATGTTTGATGCGCTCAGCTTAACCTTTCCAGATGGAGAGCGTTATTTTATTGAATGTGTCCGTATGTTCCGAGACAAAATTGATGATCCTGAACTACAAAAACGGGTTGCAGACTTTATTAAACAAGAAGCTCAACACGGTATTGCACATGACAAAATGAATCAGCTCATGAAAGAGCAAGGCATGCCTGTTGACCAGTTCACAGCCACACTTAAAAGAATTTTTCGTTTTGAACTCACCAAACGCTCACCACAATACAATATTGCGATGACAGCAGCAGCGGAACATTTAACAGCGCTAATGGCAGAAACGTTTTATAGCCATAAAAAAACTTTAGAAAATGCTCACCCCTATGTTCGAGCGCTGTTTGCTTGGCATGCCATTGAAGAGATGGAGCACCGCGATGTTGCTTTTGATGTCATGAAACAAGTAGGTGAAGTTCCTGAGTCGACTCGTCGTTTTGTATTGGTTCTTACGACAGTACTAATGTTTGGCTTTACACTCTATCGCACCAACATCATGTTGAAATGTGATGGCTTTAGTCCAAGAGAAAGACTCTTGATGAACCTTAAAGGTTTACCTTGGTTCTTCGGCAAAAATGGCACATTAACTGCCATGAAAAGCCAATATTTAGATTGGTTTAAAAAAGACTTTCATCCAAGTCAGCATCCAGTCATTCGTCAATATCCTGTTTGGATTGAAACACTCGAAAAGACAAATGATCCTATTGCAGCTGGTGAGGCATTCTGGCAAGCAGGTTTATAACCTGCTTGTTACCATTTCGCATAATGTTGTTCTAGTAAACCATATTGTTCGTAGCAATTGATGATATCGGTTGCCTCATGCTCAATCGTTCCGCTAATTTTAGCTTGCCACTGATTGAACTGGCTGCCGATCATTCTTAAATTAATATTTTCGTATCGGCACCAACCAATATGGACCTGTAGATTAAGTTTTTGATCTAAAGAGCTAATTTGCCAAAGCTCATCATTTACTTTTTCAAATAAAACATCAGTTAGTGGAAATAAAACTCCGTTAATCCATAAGCAGTTTTCATTACCAAAACTTTCATTAACACCAGAAGCTAAATTTAAACCAATACGACGCCCTTGCTCATCCCAGAAATTACATGAAAGCCAGAACCAAGCCGTTTCAGGTCGCAAAAAACCGCAGGTATCATCTAAAGAGGCAAATGTCTTTTCATCAAATTGTACGACTTGGTTTTGCTTATTAATAAACATTCCCTCTACAGCCAATGTGGTCTGCTTTTGGGTATAAGTCCAACCATTGATGCCAGTTGGTGTACACAAACTTAATATATCGGTTCCAGCACAAAAAATACGAGCGCTAAGCTGAATCTCACCATATTTAGTGACTCGAATGTATCGCACACCATTGGCATGCTGGATATCAAACTGATAAGGCGATTTAGAAAAATAACTTTGATTAAATAAGGGCTGTTCATCAAGGTAGGTTTTATGCCCCAAAGGCTGAATCGCATTCCACTCGATGACTTGCTCTGTTTCATGGTCATAAATATAGAAAAAACCGTGCCCAACCCAGCCAATATCTGCAATTGCCAGACCAATACTATAGTGTTTATGTTGAATGCCGCAGAATTTAAATTTTTTATATTTTAATTGCTTACGCCAGCCTTTAAGGACCTTACCGTAAGGGGTTTTATAAATATAATGTTGTACGTGAATGGTTGACGGTACAGATTCAAAACGCCCGTAGCGAGGCTGTCCATTTTCTTGAATTAAATCCATTTACCCACTTCCATATGAATATTAGATTTCAAATGACCTATACCACGGTCAAATACGTATTTTCCCAAATTGTTTCAGCAAAATCGCCTTTTATTAAATGAATATAGCGCCCTGCTACACAATCTATCGCTAAGCAGTCATCAATATCAATGACTCGATCTGTATGTGCTTTTTGCCACTGCCGATCTATAAATTGTTTACCTAATTGTTTGGCAGCTACCGCATTCGGTGCAACCACAAACTCATAACGGTGAAGTTCACCGAATTCACTTGCATTATATCCGCCCAGATTAATTAAATATAATTTTAAATCATCTGGTTGTGGAGCAGCATCTGTAAAATGAATTTGATAATTTTGCCCTTGAGAGCTAACTCCTGAGAGCTTGGCCCAAGCATCAATATGCAATCCTTGAGCCTCCCCAAACCAAGCCTGTTTAAGTTGAGGATAAACTTCTTCCAAAGTATCTCCTATAGCCATGCCTACATCATGAACTTCTGTATTAGCGCGAGCATGACGCCCGCCTAACATCACCATAAACAAACTTGGCATTTTTTCCTCTTACATCTCAACCATTTCTACGCCATCAATGCGTGCAACTGTCATTAAGTCTTTATCACCACGGCCTGAAACAGTCGCAATAATAATCTGATCTTTAGACATCGTCGGTGCAAGCTTAGAGACGTACGCCATAGCATGCGAGCTTTCAAGTGCAGGAATAATCCCTTCGATTTTGGTTAAATCACGGAAACCTTGTAGAGCTTCTGTATCATTAATCGGCACGTACTCTACGCGCTTCATATCTTTCAAGAAGCTATGTTCAGGGCCAACACCCGGATAATCAAGGCCTGCCGAGATACTATGTGTCTCAATAATCTGGCCTTGTTCATCACTCATCAAGTAAGTACGGTTACCATGTAATACACCCACGTGACCCGCATTTAATGGTGCAGAGTGTTTACCAGTTTCAATACCAAAACCAGCTGCTTCAACACCATACATTTTCACGTTGGCATCGTTTAAGAATGGATAGAACAAGCCCATTGCATTTGAACCGCCACCCACACACGCAACTAATGCATCTGGTAAGCGGCCTGCTTGCTCAAAGATCTGTTTGCGTGCTTCACGGCCAATAATCGACTGGAAGTCACGAACCAATTGAGGATATGGATGTGGGCCTGCAACTGTACCAATTACATAGTATGTCGTATCAACGTTGGTTACCCAGTCACGCATCGCTTCGTTCATGGCATCTTTCAGCGTTTTAGAACCACTTTGTACAGGAACAACTGTAGCACCCAACAAACGCATACGATAAACGTTCATCGCTTGACGCTTAACGTCTTCAGCACCCATATAAACAACACATTCGAGACCTAAACGTGCTGCAATTGTTGCTGTTGCTACGCCATGCTGCCCTGCACCAGTTTCGGCAATAATACGTTTTTTACCAGAAAGCTTTGCCAATAACGCCTGACCAATCGTGTTGTTTACCTTATGTGAGCCTGTATGGTTCAAGTCTTCACGTTTAAGGTAAATTTGCGCACCACCTAACTCTTTTGACCATCGCTCAGCATAATAAAGTGGACTAGGACGACCTACATAGTAGGCGAGGTCACGGTCGAATTCTGCCAAAAACTGTTCATCATTTTTCATGCGAGAATAGAGATTTTCTAAATCTTCTAATGCCGCCATTAGAGTTTCTGACACAAAACGTCCGCCATGGATACCGAAATGCCCTGCAGCATCTGGGTACTGTGTATAGTCAATCACATTGTTTTGCTGATCCACGTTGGACTCCTTGCATAAATCGTTCAATGAGTTGTTGGTCTTTTATACCTTTTGCGGACTCTACGCCTCCGCTCACATCTACTGCAAAAGCACCGGTAGTATGAATAGCGTCAATGACATTGTCAGGGCTTAAACCACCTGCCAAGATTAATGGAATATCAAGTTTTGGGAACTTAGACCAGTCAAACTGATGTCCTGTGCCCCCTTTGAGCTCAGGATGCCACGCATCGAGCAATACAGCACTGGCACCAGCCGCCTGATATTTTTGAATTTCAGCAACTACATCCAGATCAGGTTTAACCTGAATCGCTTTATACCAGCGACGTTTACAATGGCGAGCAATTTCCTGACATTGTTCTGGAGTTTCATCGCCATGTAGTTGTAATACATCTAGGGGAACACAATCAAGTACATCCTGAATTTCAGTAGCACTCGCATTTACAAACAAACCTACCATTTGTACATAAGGCGGAATTACTTTTGCTAATTCTTGGGCCTGTTCAACTGTTACATGTCTTGGACTTGGCGGAAAAAAAACAAAACCAATCGCATCCGCTCCAGCAACAACAACTGCCTGAACATCTTGCATCCGAGTAATTCCACAGATTTTTGCTCGTGTACGTTTTTGGTTTGATGGGTTCATGATCTGCCTAAACTACGACCATTTCTTAAAATAAGCGCCATTGTAATGCAATTTTTGTCCCTTGCGTAAAAGTTCTCTGAGAATTGCTCCAAATGACATTGTATGAAGTAAATCGCCACTTTATACTGCGTAAAATTGGAAGCAAGTGTAAGCAATTCATGCTTTAGGGAAGCTGGTGAAAGTCCGGCACTGCCCCCGCAACGGTAACAATGTAAAGCATATTTTTTAAGTCGTTCTCGACTTACGCCACTGCAGTAATGTGGGAAGGTGAATATGTCCATAACATAAATATGGCGCTGAAGTCCGGAGACCTACTTGTTTCATCTATCTACCCGATCATTCACGTGGGGTGAATGTATGGAGCATGTTATGTCTAAGTCTTTTCAACCTACTCGTCTGGTAGGGGCTATCGCTATTGCGATGGGGTTTTCACCTGTTATTTTTGCTGAAGATGCAACGAATGTAACTCAGCTTGATCCAATTGTAGTGACTGCTTCAAAAAGTGCTGAAAAAGCAAGTGAAGTTCCGGCGCGGATTTCAGTGATTTCAAAAGAAGAAATTGAAAAAAATCCTATTTCAAATTTATCTAATATCTTACAAAAAGATGCATCTATTTATATCAAACAAAATGGTGGTCTTGGACAAGGCACTAATCTTTTGATTCGTGGTACAAATCCAAATCATGTACTGTTATTAAAAGATGGAGCACGTCTAAATACTCCAAATACCCTTTCCCCAATCTATCCTGAACTTTTAGATACAACTAATCTTGACCGCATTGAGATATTAAAAGGTCCTGCATCAGTTCAATATGGTACTGATGCGATTGGTGGTGTGATCCAAATGATTACATCTACACCTGAAAGAAACTCTGCATTCGTTACAGGTATTTATGGTGAAGATAATACTTATAAGGCCATTATTGGAACAGATTTAGTCAGTGATGCAGGATTCTTTGCTCAGATTCGTGGGCAAAGTATGGAAAGTGATGGAACACATATTTTCAACACACAACCAGACAATTTAAAAGCTGCTTATGATCAAAAAGGTTATAGCGCAAAATTAGGATATGACAATAAAAATAATTTAAATACAAGTGTTGAAATTTCTCAAAATAAAGGCGCTAATAATTATTCAGACAATGGTGGCATAAGTAATACAGCTAAACGTGAGTTTGACAATCAGTTAGTCAGTACCAGAGTCGAATACAAACCGACAACTAATATCACTATCAATACAAGATATTCTAATTTTAAAGATACACAGAAGTATCGTGAATCATCACCTTATCATGCCGACACTAAACGCAATGAAGGTGATTTAAATGTTAAGTGGCAATTTACACAGGCACAAAACATCTTGGTTGGCACAAGTATTGATAATACAGAGTATCAAGATGCCTCCATTTTAAATGGAAAGCAAGATATTGACTCTACTGGCTATTATCTACAACATCAATATAAAACTGATAAAATCAGCACGCAATTAGGCGTCCGCCTCGAAGATAATGAAAAATTTGGAACACATAATGTAGGACAAGGGGCTATTCGTTACTTTGTATTACCGTCAACCAGTATATATGCAAATATCGGAACAGCATTTAGAGCTCCTTCACTTACTGAATTGTATTATCACAGCGAAGCGGATTATGGTTCTTTTGGAATTTATCATACTTATGGGAATACTAATCTAAAACCAGAAGAAAGTACTTCATATGAAATTGGCTTAGATCATCAGTTTACTCCTGCATTAACAGCATATTTATCGGCATACAAAACAGACGTCAAAAATTTAATTGCCTCAACTTCAAGCTTTGATGTTGCAACTAATACAACGACTAGTACTTATGAAAATCTAAACAAAGCACAATTTTCTGGTGGAGAAGTTGGATTTAAATGGAAACAAGATGATCTATTTTTATCGACTGAATATGCCTATGTAAAAACTGAGAATAAAGAAACTGGTTTAGAAATTGCTTATCGACCTAAACAAACACTTACCTTAACTACAGGTTTAGAAAATGCTGTTTACGGTGTTAGCGCTTCTGTTATTGCCCGCTCTAGCTCTAATGCGCAGAATAGCTCTAATCCACAAAAAGTACCAGGCTATGCTACTGTCGATTTAAATGCTTACTGGAATATCAATCCAAACGTTAAAGTATTTACTAATATCGAAAATGTAGGTGATGCTGAATATAAAACAGTTTACAACTTTAGTAACTGGTATGTGAACGGTGGCCGTCAAGCTTCTGTTGGCGTAACTTTCCGTTATTAATTTCTCACACCAACTATAAAAATATTTTCTTAACTCCAGTTTCGGGGTAATGTTCTGACCGACATTATCCCTTTTTTATGTTCAGGATATCCATCATGGGACACCGTTTAAGCAAAATCTATACACGCACAGGCGACTCAGGTACAACAGGTTTAGGCGATGGTTCTCGTGTTGCCAAGGATGATTTACGAATTACGGCACTTGGTGATGTTGATGAACTCAACGCCATTATTGGGGTACTTCGTGCTCAAATCACAGATAGCCAAGTAACTGATAAGGCTGATTGGGATAAAAGCTTAAGTCTAATTCAACATTGGCTTTTTGATTTAGGTGGAGAGGTTTGTATTCCAAATTACAATCTACTCCAGCCAGTTTGTATTGAATTTCTTGAAAAAGAAATTGATCGTATGAATGAAGACTTACCGATGCTTAAGGAGTTTATTCTACCGTCTGGTTCTTTATCTTGTAGTTATGCTCATCAAGCCCGTGCCGTTTGCCGCCGTGCAGAGCGATCACTCATGTCGGTGCAAACTCGTGATCAAAATATTCAAGCTACAGCACTCCAACTTTTAAACCGTCTATCTGACTGGTTATTTGTCGCATCGCGTGCTTTACAGCGTGCCGAAGGCGGACAAGAAGTACTTTGGCAAAAAAATATTAATGAGATTATTTAAAAATAGATTAGATTAAACATGGTCTCTACTCATTTTAAAGAGACCATAGTTAAAATATTTCATAGAAGAAAATTATGCGCGTTATTGGTCATCGTGGTGCACGCCGAGAAGCTCCTGAAAATACACTTGGTGGGTTTCAGCATATAAAAAATTTAGGTATTCGTGGTGTCGAATTTGATATTCGTCAGCTTCAAGACCAAGAGTTAGTTGTTATTCATGATGACAATTTTTTGCGTACAGCTGGAGTCGATCAAATTGTAGAGCAATCGACTTTGGCTCAAGCGTTGTTATTCGATCATCGGCAAGGCTGGCCCAATTGGCCAACTTCTGAATCAACACCGACCCTTACAGGTGTTTTAAACTTACTTGATAATTTCGATCATATTGAAGTTGAAGTTAAAGCTGTAAGAGATATGGCGTTGGCCGAAAAGCTCGTTCAAAAGCTTGAGACGGAATTACAGGGCTTTGAAAAAGTTGTAACCATCACAAGTTTTGATCTTCAAATTTTAACTGCCTTAAGCGATATAAACTCTCAATTTAAACGCGGATTGTTAGTTGAACTTCCTGTTGGGGCAACGGCAATTGAACTCGCGCATCAATATGGTTGCGGTCATATTGGTTGGCATGATCAGCTGGCAACAGATGAAATGATCCAACTATCACATCAAGCTGGTTTGAACATTAGTGTCTGGACAGTCAATGATGTAGAAAGAGCAAAAAGGCTGCGTGATTTAGAGGTTCAAGGCTTAATTACAGATATTCCAACTACGATGTTACAAGCCCTGTAAATATAAAAAAGGTGGTAAAAACCACCTTTTATTTCTTTTGTGCCTGAATGAGGCGCTGACCACTCTGGTCAAGTAGATATAGGGTATTACCTACGAGTTGAAAGCGTTGAATACGTTGCAAAGCATCTACTAGCTCTGCTTCTTGAGCCAAAGCACCATCACAGCTTGAATGGCCTGCATTTACTTGCATATCAAGTTTTTGCTGACTGAAGTTAAATGTATAACGGCCAAAAACAGCATTACAGCCAGTATGTCCCGATACTGTTTTGACTGCTGAGTTCAGTGAAAGAGTAGGCCATTGGTTAAAAAATTTTGCCTTATGACCACTGATCTGAGTGATCTGCCAATCAATATCTTGAATGCCATCTAAACTCACTCTCTTTTTTACAACAGGGGTTTGAGTCTGATGAACTGTTCTTTTTGTTTGAACTTTTTTCGTAGTTTGTTCGGGTGCACTTTGACATGCGGCTAATACAAGACTGATTGTGACCAAGACACACTTCAATGATAATTTTCTTGAAATATCAATGCTGTTCTTTTTTTTCAATCGTTGTACGTTCATTAAACAACTTCTCCTGCTTGAAAAACTCTTTGACATAGTTTAATTCTGTTACGGTTCTTTCAATACATCTGTACAATAATGCTAGTGATTCTCACTAAGCACGTGCTAATATGAAGGATAGAATAGCAATATATCTTGATGATTGGTTTTGCTATGTCGTTTTGTCTTTGTACCTTGTTTCACAAGGATTCTAGGAGCGCTGCCGGATATGACTTCCGCCCCACTCAAAGCCCCAATTAACTGGACCGCTAGCATTACCTTAATTGGTTTACCAATTCTTGCCGCAATCATAATCCCGATTTATGCGTATTATTATGATTTTAGTGTAAGCGCATGGGTAAGCTTATTTTTTCTTTTAGCTCTAAGTAGTATGGGGATTACTGCTGGTTACCATCGCCTTTGGGCTCACCGAGCTTATGAAGCGTCGTTACCGCTTAAAATTCTTTTAATGATCGGTGGAACATTTGCCGTGCAAAATAGTATTTTGTTCTGGGCATCTGGTCACCGTACTCACCATCGACATGTTGATAATGTTGATGAAGATCCGTATTCAATTGAGCGTGGTTTTTGGTATGCCCATATGGGTTGGATGATCCGTGATCACTCACCATCTGAGCCAGACTTTAAAAATGCACCAGACCTACTCAACGATAAATTGGTCATGTTCCAACATAAATACTACGGTTTACTGGTAGTTGCAGTTCATGTTAGTATTTTAGGCTTAATCGGTTGGGCGACTGGCGACCTATGGGGTGTAGTACTCTTGGGTGGTTTAGTACGTTTAATCATTAGCCATCAAGTAACTTTCTTTATTAACTCACTTTGCCATATGTTTGGTAAACGTCCTTATACAGACGAAAACTCAGCACGTGATAATTTCTGGTTAGCCATTGCCACTTGGGGCGAGGGTTACCACAACTATCACCATATCTTCCAATACGACTATCGTAATGGTGTGAAATGGTGGCAGTATGACCCAACAAAATGGTTGATCTGGTCATGTTCTAAAATTGGTTTAGCTAAAAATTTACGTCGCATCCCAAGCTTTAATATTAAAAAAGCAGAACTGGCGATGAAATTTAAATACGCTGAACAAGACCTCGCTATTTATGGTCATGATGTAAATGCAGACATTACTCAAATGAAGCAACGTATTGCACAAGAGTACGAAGCATTTACACATACATTAAATGATTGGGCAAAACTTAAAGAACAAGAGTTACAAGCTAAAAAAGCAGCAATGGCTGAAAAGATTCATAGAATGGATCATAAGCTTAAAGTTGATTTCCAATTGCTTGAACACCGTTTAAGTCATCACCGCGAATGCTTAGAAACACTTATGCGTAGTGTTAAAAAGAATACCAATGTGGTGTCAGACTAAAATAAATTCTGATCTAAAATAGCTCTTTCGGGAGCTATTTTTATGCCTGCTTTTTAACTGTGTTATAGTGAAATCTGCTCTCTCTATTTTGCTAATCCTATGCAGTTTAATCCGCTCTACCCTTCACTTCCGTCTAAACTATTTCATGTTCAGCAGCCATCACCCTTACGTGGTGCAAAAGCAGGACATTTTAACAGTGCTTTGGCTGATGAACTGCAATGGTCAGAAGACGATAAAAATACATGGGTTGAGATCTGTAGTGGACAGCGTACATTCCCTGAATTTCCGTCTCTTGCGATGGTCTATGCTGGCCACCAATTCGGACAATGGGCAGGACAACTCGGCGATGGACGTGGCTTACTGATTGCGCAAATACTAAATACAAAGGGTCAAACCATTGACCTACATCTCAAAGGTGCAGGCCCTACCCCTTATTCAAGAATGGGAGATGGACGAGCAGTATTACGTTCTGTGGTCCGTGAATATTTAGCAGGACATGCTCTAAATGCTTTAGGCGTCGCATCTAGTCATGCAGTCGGTTTCACAACCTCGACTCAAGGCGTACAGCGTGAAAAATTAGAGTTAGGTGCAATGCTACTCAGAACATCTGAATGCCATATTCGTTTAGGGCACTTTGAATGGATTAATCAATATGCGCCTGAGTTGCTGTCAGAATTCACTCAAAAATGTATTGAATGGCATTATCCAGAATGTCTAGAAACCGAAAATCCAATTTTATCCTTTGCTAAAAAGGTGGTTGAGCGTACTGCAATCATGATTGCGAAATGGCAATTGGTTGGGTTTGCTCACGGCGTGATGAATACAGATAACTTAAATATTACAGGTTCAACACTCGATTTTGGCCCATATGGTTTTATGGAGCGTTTCCGCCCGAACTGGATCAACAATCACTCGGACTACCAAGGTCGTTATACTTATCAAAATCAACCGAGTATAGGCCATTGGAACTTATGGACGTGGCTAAACAACTTAATTCCTCTCGCTGAACCTGAACAAAAAGATAAGTTTAAAGAAGAGTTAGCACGTTGCTTAGAACAATTTGAACCAATCTTTTTAGAACACTATGGACAAGGTTTATGTCAAAAAATGGGACTTCCTCATTTCCATAAAGACAGCCTTGATTGTAGTTTTGCATTTTTAAGAATCTTACAAACTGAACAACTCGATTACACTCAAAGTTTTATTCGTCTTCAAAATAAAGAATACAAAGCTTTACGAGATGATTGTCTTGATATTCGACAGTTTGATGAGTTTCTTAGCCAATATGAAAGCATTCGTGAACATCAAGATATTGATGAACTTGATGCAAATATGCAAAAAGCAAATCCAGTTTATATTTTACGTAATCACATGGCGCAGCGTGCTATTGAAGCAGCTGAACGAGATGATTTTAGTGAGGTAGATCGTTTATTTAAGCTACTTAATCACCCATACACAAAACAACCAGAGCTTGAGCAACCACAAGACTTAGGGCCATTACCAAGTGATGTTCCAGATGTAGCAGTGAGCTGTTCATCTTAATATTAAAAAACTAAAACTCTCTTAAGTTAATTTGAGACACTTAAGAGAGTTCATTGAGTATAAAAAATAATATATGAAAATTAGACCGTTCATTATTTGCACACTTCTTATCATTCCACTGGGAATCGCTTTTTATAATTATGAAAGATATTTACCGACTTTTACGTCAAGCCATCAAGCGCTCTCAAAAGAAGAAATATTAGAACTCATAAAGACCAAGCCAGTTACCTCAATTGAAGTGTTTAAAAACCAACGCCTACTTCTGCTCAAGAGTAATCAGGGCGTGATTCGGCAATATCCGATTCGTCTCGGCTTTAATCCCAATGGACATAAACACTTTGAAAATGATGGTAGAACACCTGAAGGGATTTATTCTATAGATTGGCGAAACTCACAAAGTGCTTACTATAAATCTTTGCATATTTCCTATCCCGATGCGAAAGATATTGCTTATGCCAAGCAACATAATCAACCAACAGGAGGAGATATCATGATTCATGGATCTGTTCCGAAATCATTACTCTCGATACCTTTTAGCTCGACTTATATGCCCCATAAGGATTGGACGTTAGGATGTATCGCGGTTAGAAATGTAGATATAGATGAGATTTGGCAATTAGTACCCAATCATACCAAGATTATAATTTATCCATAAAATCTTTAAAACTATCCACATTTTCTGTGGATAACATTGTGGTTATCCACAGAATAACTTTTATGAAGACTTACTCTTCAGGATATTCGAAGCGATAACCTACACCATAAACGGCTTGAATCCATTCATGACGGTTACCAGTTTCAGCCGCTTCACTAATTTTTCGGCGCAAGTTTTTGATATGGCTGTCAATTACACGGTCGGCAACGTCAAAACTATCTGGATTAATATGATCTAATAATTGTGCACGTGAATATACTTGCCCTACATGCTCTAAAAATAGCTCAAGTAAGCGAAATTCGGTTGGCGTTAAGCTCAATGATTTTTGTTGATACCAAATTCTTTGTTGTGCTTTATCAATTCTGAAAGAATCATTTTGCTCAGGCTCTGCCTTACGCTCTAAACGACGTAAAACAGCTTGTACACGAGCAACTAACTCTTTGGGACTAAATGGTTTACATACGTAATCATCAGCGCCCATGTTAAGACCTAATACTCTGTCAATTTCTTCGGTACGGGCAGTGACCATAATAATCGGTAAATCTGATTGTTCACGAACTTTACGGCAAATCGTTAAACCATCCATTCGTGGAACCATTAAGTCCAGAATCATCAAATTTGGTTTACGTTGCTGGAAACTCGCATAGGCATCTTGACCATCATGAAACATACTTACTTCAAAACCGGCAGCTTCAAGATAATCACGCACCAAATGCGCCAATTCGACTTCATCTTCAACCAACATCACATGTTTCATGAGATATTTTTCCTTTTATATTTAACTCTGCTTTTTAAAAGTAAGTACACAACGTAAACCACCTAATGGTGAATGTTCAAAACTGAGTGTACCACCAAGCGCCTGCGCAATCTTACAAGACAAAGCTAAACCCAGCCCTGTTCCACCTGTACTACGCGTACGCGAATCATCTACGCGATAGAAACGTTCACCTAAACGGGATAACTGCTCATCACTTAAACCATAAGGACTATCATCGACATACAAAGTCCACTCTTGAGGATTCTGACTTGTATGAATATGAATTTTGCCACCTGTTTCTGTGTAACGAATACTATTACTAATTAAATTAACAATAATCTGTTTAAAACGGTCACGGTCTAATAATAGCGGAGAACTTGTTCCTTCAACTTGAATTTCGAGACCAGCCTGCTCAAGTTTGGGTTTAAAGTTTTCAACTTCTTGTAGTACCACTTCCCATGGATTTACAGAGCTCAAATAACACTTAAGCTGCTGAGCATCTGCCTGCGCCAAGTCTGCAAGGTCTTGGGTCAATTTTTTCAAGCTTGAAACCTGACGCATCATTGCATCTAAATGTTCAGGTGTGGCTTTTCGAATCCCGTCTTGCATGGCTTCAATTTGTGCTTGCAATACAGCCAAAGGCGTTTTTAATTCATGGGACGTATCTGCCACCCATTGACGTCGTGACTCTTCATGCTGATGTAAAATCTCTGCCAAATGGTTCAATTGAGTTGATAAATCACCTAACTCATCATTTCGCTTAATAACTACTTGGTGTTGATAATTTCCTTTGGTTAATTCATTGGTTGCATTTAATAAACGCTGAATTGGCTTTTTAAAATAAGTCGCCATTAACAGTGCTGCAACTAAACTTGATAGTAAGGTTAAAGCATAGATTAAGAGTAAATAACGCTTTTGATTACTAAAGAAATTAATACTCAAAGCGTCTTCTTTATCTAAAACAGGCTTTAAACCTAAATATCCCACGACTTTATTATTTAAAATAATTGGGCGAAATGACATTTGATCTGAAGAAGGCGGTTCACCTACTACAAACTGGTGCTGCGCGTCATATAGAGATAAACGCGAACTCAACCCTAAACGGTCTGGCAAAGCGATAAAACGCTTCTTCCCATTTTGGGTTTCAATATCTTTTAAGCTTCCCTTCTTTGATTTATTTTTATCATCACTTGGGCGAAACTGATTTGCGCTTAAAGGGAAACGTAATCCTTCAAAGGGTTGATACTGTGAAGGTAAATTTTGCTCGAGTGCTCTTAATTCCTCATCACTAAAAATAGTATTTTTATTTGTCGGCGCAACTTGAGGCGAAATATTGATGAGCGCGTGTTCATCAAAAGAATGCTGCTGTATGGCAATGTCATATTGGCGACGGAGCCACCACTGCGAGAGACGGTCATAGTCATCGGGAGCCGCGGTTCCTTCGATTTGTAAAATCTGTGCCTGAATCGCATTCCCCCAATCATGGTACACCGTATAGACATCGCCAAGATTGGTAATGAGGCGGTCTAGTTTCTGCATTTCAACGTCAGCTACATATTTGGCAAAGTTCTTTTGCATTGTCCAGTGCAAAACGCTCAAGCTTGCAGTCGCAATAAGCAATGTGGTGAGCAAGACTGTCAAAAATAACCGTAATGCAATGGGAACACGTAGAACGTTCAAAAGCACTCTCTCATTTTTACCCTATATTTTGCATTGTAACCAACAACGAAAAGAAAAACTCTCCATTGTTTCTACATCTTTATTATCTAATCTTTAAGACATCAGAAAACACAACATTAAAGGTCTTTAAATATGAAAATGACGGCAAAAATTGCATTATTCAGTGCGGCAATTGTAACAATGGGAAGTTTGGCTGCGTGTCAATCGACAACTCAACCACCTAAACCAGAGCATGGAATGATGCAAGATGGCCCACGTGAGGGTCACCACCGTATGAAGCACCGTGAGTTCACTCCAGAACAAAAAGCTGCATGGGAACAGCATCGAGCAGAACGTCAAGCTCGCTTTGAACAAATTCAAAAAGCATGTGATGGTAAAGCGAATGGACAAACAGTAAATGTTCAAGTTGGAGATAAGACACTTGAAGGTACTTGTAACCTTCGTTTTGAACCAAAGCGTCCTCAACCACCAGTTAACGCTCCTGCTCCTGCACCAGTTCAAGCAAAATAATTCTAAAAATCATAAAACAAAAGGCGCCTATAGGCGCCTTTTGTTTATACATAAGTGTTTACGATTTTGACTATTTGTATCATATAAACATAACCAAAAGTATTTACACTCAAAGCACTTACATAGTTTCAGCATTTTTTTCTTGACTTTGCAGTCACAAAGTAAAGGTCCTGAGGTGCTTGTACAGTTATGCAAGTTGTTGCACGATGTAATAGTCCAAGGTGCCTCATGGCACATTATCATAGATTAAGATTATAACTCTGGTTTCACCAGTATTGAGGAACCCGATATGCCACAATACAAAGCGCCCTTACGTGATATGCAATTCGTTTTGCATGAATTATTAAATGCTGAAGAACACTATGCAAAATTACCTGATTTCCAAGGTAACGTAAGCCGTGAATTGGTTGATCAATATTTAGAAGCTGCGGCGGACTTCTGTGAAAATGAGCTTTCTCCTTTAAACCAAGTTGGCGACCGCGAAGGTTGTACTTGGAATGATGGCGTAGTTACCACTCCAACAGGTTTTAAAGAAGCTTATCAAAAGTATATTGAACTTGGCTTTCCGTCTTTATCAGCAGAAGAACAATACGGTGGTCAGGCATTACCTAACTCTTTAGGTATCGCAATTTCTGAAATGGTAGGTAGCTCTAACTGGGCATGGGGCATGTACCCAGGTTTGTCTCACGGAGCTGTACGTACATTAGAGCATCACGGTTCTGATGAACAAAAAAATACTTACTTACCAAACCTTGTTTCAGGTGTTTGGACGGGTACGATGTGCTTAACTGAGTCTCACGCAGGTTCAGACTTGGGTATTATCCGTTCTAAAGCAGAACCAAATGCTGATGGTAGCTATGCAATCTCTGGCGAGAAAATCTTTATCTCTGCTGGTGAACATGACATGGCTGAGAACATCATCCATATCGTTCTTGCTCGCCTACCTGGTGCACCAAAAGGTACTAAAGGTATCTCATTATTCATCGTTCCTAAATTCAATGTAAATGCAGATGGATCTATTGGCGAACGTAATGCGGTACGTTGTGGTTCTATCGAACACAAAATGGGTATTCATGGTAACGCGACTTGTGTCATTAACTTTGACCAAGCTAAAGGTTACTTGATTGGACCTGAAAACCGTGGTTTGAACTGTATGTTCACCTTCATGAACACAGCACGTATTGGTACTGCTGTTCAAGGTTTAGCAGCGTCTGAATCATCTTTCCAAGGTGCGTTGACTTACGCGAAAGAACGTTTAGCAATGCGTTCACTTTCTGGTCCTAAAGCTCCAGAAAAAGAAGCAGACCCTATTATCGTTCACCCTGCTGTTCGTAACATGCTTTTAACTCAAAAAGCGTTTGCTGAAGGTGGTCGTGCTCTTGTTTACTTACTTGCTCAATACGCAGATATCGTTGAAAAGGGCGAAACTGAAGAAGAGCGTAAGTTTGCTGACAACATCTTGTCTTTATTGACTCCAATTGCAAAAGCATTCTTAACTGAAACAGGTTCTGAATCTGCTAAGCACGGTGTACAAGTCTTCGGTGGTCATGGCTTTATTTCTGAGCATGGCATGGAGCAAATCGTACGTGATACACGTATTGCTTGCTTATACGAAGGTACAACTGAAATTCAAGCACTTGATTTGTTAGGTCGTAAAGTATTGCAAACTCAAGGTGCAATGCTACGTGACTTCACTAAGATCATCCATAAATTCGTAGAAGCAAACAAAGACAACGCTGCTATAAAAGAATTTGTTGAACCGCTTGCGGCGCTTAACAAAGAATGGGGCGATCTTACTATGCAAATCGGTATGCGTGCGATGCAAAACCCAGATGAAGTCGGTGCTGCTGCTGTAGATTACCTATACTTCGCAGGTTATATCACTTTAGCTTACCTATGGGCTCGTATGGCGCTTGTAGCACAAGAGAAATTAGCAGAAGGTACAACCGATGTTGACTTCTACAATGCGAAAGTAACTACTGCTCGTTTCTACTTCAAGAAAATCTTGCCACGTGTACGTTCTCACGTAGATGTGATCGCTGGTGGTCTAGATCCATTAATGTCATTAGACGCTGAACATTTCGCTTTCTAACCATAGTTAGTTGCGATATGCAATGTTAAAAAACAAAAAAGGACTGCTCAGTTTTGACGGTCCTTTTTTTATAAAATCAATGATAAATTTACACTTTAAATTCCATATCCATTTCGTTTTACAGGATATCTAGCACAGGCCAATGTGCACAAAAAAGGTGAACGATTATGCCAATTTACAATGCTCCTTTAGCTGATATGAAATTCATCTTAAATGATGTATTTAAAGCAGAACAATTTTGGCAGTCTAATGAGAAACTCGCTCATGTAGATGCTGCAATAGCTGAAGCAATTTTAGAAGAAATGGCTAAATTTGCTCAGAACGTGACTCATCCATTAAACCGTACTGGTGATGAAGAAGGTGCTCGCTATGAAAACGGCGAAGTATTCACACCAGCTGGTTTTAAAGATGCATTTCGTCAATATGCAGAAGGTGGTTGGATTGGCTTAGGTGCCGATGAGGAATGGGGCGGTCAAGGCATGCCAAAAATGCTCACCGTTCTTTCTGATGAAATGTTATTTGCGACTAACCCATCTTTCATGCTTTACCCGCTTCTTTCAGTAGGTGCTGGTATGGCTTTAAGCAGCTACGCATCTCAAGAACAAAAAGAAACTTATTTACCTAAGATTTATTCAGGTGAATGGTCAGGTACCATGTGCTTAACCGAGCCACATGCAGGTACTGACTTAGGGATTATCAAAACTAAAGCAGAACGTAATGAAGACGGTACTTATAACATTACAGGTACTAAAATTTTCATTACTGGCGGTGACAACGATTTAGCAGAAAACATCATTCACTTGGTACTTGCTAAAACTCCAGATGCCCCTGCTGGTTCACGTGGTATCTCGTTATTTATCGTACCGAAATACCTTGTAAATGAAGATGGTTCTTTAGGCGACCGTAACCATGTTGGTCCAGGTTCTATTGAACATAAAATGGGTATCAAGGCATCTGCAACTTGTGTGATGAACTTTGATGGAGCTAAAGGTTACCTCGTTGGTAAAGAAAACGAAGGCCTTGCTGCAATGTTCGTTATGATGAACTACGAACGTTTATCAATGGGTATTCAAGGTTTAGGTGCATCTGAATTTGCTTATCAAAATGCTGCTCAATACGCGACTGACCGTTTACAAGGTCGTAGTGCAGCTGGTGTTCAATCACCAAACAAACCTGCTGACAGCATTTTAGTGCATGGTGATGTACGTCGTATGTTGTTAAATGTACGTGCCAATAATGAAGCATCTCGTGCATTTGCTGTCTATGTAGGTCAACAACTCGATATTACTAAATTCTCAACTGATGCAGCAGCAGTGAAAAAAGCCAATGACCGTGTTGCGCTTTTAACTCCAATTGCAAAAGCTTACCTCACAGATACCGCATTCCAAGCAACTTTAGATGCTCAAATGGTTTTTGGTGGTCACGGTTACATCCGTGAATGGGGTATGGAACAATGTATTCGTGACCTTCGTATTGCTCAAATCTACGAAGGAACCAACGGCGTTCAGTCTCAAGATTTAATTGGTCGTAAAACCATTAAGTGTGGCGGCGCTTTCATTGCTGAATACATCACTGAAATCCGTGACTTTGCAAATGACCTAGACACTGACTTGAACTTCATTAAAGATGCAACTTTAGATGCTGCAACTGAAATTGAAGCAATCACTCAGTTTATTATTGAGCAAGCTGCTGAAAATGTAGAGTTCCCGAACTCAGCTGCGGTTGATTATTTACATGCGGTTGGTTTACTCAGCTTCTCATATATGTTTGCAAAAATTGCTGCCGCTGCTAAAGATAAGTCTGGTGATTTCTATCAGAACAAACTTGCTTTGGCTCAGTACTTTGTTGAACGTATCTTGCCGGATATTGATGCGCGTATTGCTAAAATCAAAGCTGGTTCTGACTTAATTATGGGCTTTAGTGAAGATTACTTTACAAATCAAGCTTAATTAAGCTCTTTATAAAAAACGCCTGAATAATCAGGCGTTTTTTTATTTCTAATCATAAAAGATAGATAGCTTTTAAGTTTTTAATTTCTCGACCAAGAAGTCAGCAGTAATATTGACACTGGGTAAAAGCCCTCGTCTTGTCAACATCAATAAACTTGTCGTTACGCTACCAGAAGACCAGTCTGGCAAAACATGAATTAAGCTACCCTCAGATAGTTCATTCATACAAAAAGTTTCAGGTAAAAGCGTAATACCCAATCCCCTTTTTGCAGCCCCCTTTAAGATCTCCGACTCATTTGCTACAAAGCGGATGTTTGGACGTACTATCTCTTTCTGACCATTTATATTTTGAAAATGCCATGGATTCATTTGCAATTCAGGCCATAAGCCTTCGTGTTTAAGCAAATCTTCTGGTGTATGTATAGGAGCCGATTTCATTAAGTAGGTAGGCGCTACAACAGCAATGATTTTATCATTTTTAAGCACACGTTGAATTAATCCAGAATCCGGCAATGGTTGAAAATGACTAAGGATCACAATATCAAAGTTTTCACTCATAACATCAACGTAACGATCAGTTACCTCTACTTGTAATAACAGCTTAGGATAACGTTCTGCAAGTTCAGGCAAACAATCAGATAGAAGATACTGAGCAATGGGTACAGAAGCACTGAGCCTGACTACACCACTTGGCTCTTGTTGTTGTATTAATAAATTTTCTTCTGCGTAACGAAACTCATCTACTGCATTTTTGGCATGTTGATAAAACAGTTTTCCTGATTCGCTTAAGACAAAACTACGTGAACTACGATGAATTAACGTTAAGCCCAGCTTATTTTCTAATATTGCAACACGCTTACTAATAGTTGATTTAGGTAAATTGAGCTGTTTAGCTGCGGCAGAAAATCCTTGATGCTCTACAGCAACAACAAAGAGATAAACATCATTCAAGTTTTGTCTAAGTAGCATTCTTCAATGTCCATATATGTAGACAATAAGTTTCATAATACCTGACTACTAGAAACTTTTCTGTCGACTTATGATGATTTTACACATCAAAAAAGAGTAATCATCATGTCAACTTTCACTTTATTTTATGGCGTACCTTCTGGATGTTCATTTGGTTCAATAGTTGCATTGGAATGGTCAGGTTTACCATATCAACTCTGTAGAATCGAGATGCCAGCTCAATGCAACACCGAGGAATACCGCCAAATTAATCCAGTCGGTGAAACGCCTGCACTGCTCTACGATAATGGTAAAGTTTTAACGGAAAGCATAGCTATCTTGAACCATGTCATGGCAAAAAGCCTGAATGCGGCTTTTCATTATGAACAAGGAACAGAACAATTTAATATGTTTAATCAGAAACTAGCTTTTTTGAATACGACTTTATTCAATGCATTTAGCCCACTCTGGTATAGCCTTGAACACTCGTCCTCAGAAAGTAATAAACAAGCATTACGTGAATATGGAGCAGCCCAAGTTAAAAGAGCATTTACAGCTTTAGAGAATAGCCTGATAAATCAAACTTGGTTAATGGGCGATCAATTGTCTTTTGTGGACGGATACTACGCAGGTATCGCACGATGGTTGAAATATCATAATGTTATTGATATTGATCAATTTCCAAACTGCAAACGACTTTATGAACAATTACAGAATGAGGCAGCAGTTAAATTTGCACATGCAATTGAACAAGAACAGTCAACAAAGAGTATAAGCAACTTTTTAGGTCATATTGGATTTGAAGATGTCATTCAACAATATAAAAACTTGAAATAGACTTTGTATTTATAGTGGATATCACCTTACTACCTGAGTTGAATTAAATCTTCATAAAAACGCCTGAATAATCAGGCGTTTTTATTTTGTATTTACTATTTCCATTGGCACAAAATTTGTTTAATTTCTAAACATTACGAAGTAAACAAAAGATCTTATTATGCCTGATCCTAAAAAATACGAACGAATACTCGACCGTTTCGGACATTACGCCGTAGAAGCCTTCCATTATTTAGCCTTATTCATTATCGGGTGTATGGTGGCATGGTCGGCAGCCAATACGGTTTTTGAAATTCTGACCGTCAAAAAGTATGCTTCAATTGATGATATTTTATTATTATTTATTTACTTAGAGCTTGGAGCAATGGTTGGAATTTACTTTAAAACCAACCATATGCCTGTACGTTTTCTTATTTATGTCGCGATTACAGCCTTAACCCGTCTACTCATTTCAGATATTCAACATGACCACAAAGCGGATATTGATCAAGTCATTATTACGGGCTCAATTTTGATTTTAGCTTTATCTATTTTAGTCGTCCGATTTGCTTCATGGCACTACCCATCAGTGATGAAAGAGAAACATGCAAAAACTTCTAATAATTTGAAAACCCCTCAACCGCAAGATGACGAATTAGCATAGAAAAAGGCCTCAATATTGAGGCCTTTTTATTTTTACGTTTAACGAACTCGGTAAATGTTGTGTCTTGAGTCTACTAATAAGTATTGATTAGGTGTTTTAACCCAGTGGTATCCACGTGGTGGCGCGTATAAACGGTGCGCTCTCCAGTCCGAAACATAATAACGGCTATGGCGATATTGGGTAGGAATACGTTCACCACGTTTAAAAGCAACATAGTTACCATAATGCTTACCACGATCAGCATTTGACCACTGTGGAGCGCGGTGATCATTACGATAATCATGACGACGGTCATCACGATGCTCATATCGATCATAGTTTTTACCATGGTCATTGTTCCAACGGTGTCCAGAATCGGCCATCGCGGTAGCTGATATACCTAACATTAATGTCGAAAGTACAAGAACGATTGGCTTTTTCATGGCCTATTTCCTTTTAATCTTGATATGAAGCTAGATTAAAAGAGACTCAAGGAGAAACCATGAATAAAACCGCTTTGATTGCTAAACTTTGTAATGACTATAAAGAAAATATGAAGAATCTGTATCTGTGCTACCATTAGCATTTTTCAAACTAGGTCAATTGCTGTGTCTGAAATCAGTTTTGAGCGTCTTCATCAATTTTTTTGCAAAGTTCCAAGTGTACAAGAAGCCCGTATTATGGCTCATGGAGCAGATGGCGAACATGCTTGGTGGTTTAAGTTCAGTATTGACGTAGAGCATGCACTTGCATGGCAAACAGTTCAAGAATTAGGTCATGTTTTAAATTATCTATCGACAAATGAACGCCTACCCACATTATTCTTCCCTGTTTCACCGCCACCTTACATGAATGGTGAAGCCAAAGATTTTTTATCATGGATTATTCAATGTAACCATCCTGAATTTTCTCCCGATGTGGTCTGTGATTGGCTTGAAGCGCGTTTGCCAAATCCTGTTGACGACGAGTCACAGTGGAAAATTAAGACGGATTTGAGTGAAATCGAAAAACTTGATGATAAAGCGTTGGATCAATTGATTCCGCCAGCGCCTTAAAATATTCAAAGTTTTACTCTCTATTTTTAATTAGCACGACGGGGTCTTACCGCTTTAAGTTCCACTTGTAGTAGCTAATTCGTTACTTTGGTTTCGCCCAAAGTAACCAAAAGCATTTGTCATCCACAAAACCTGTTCACTGTTTTCGTTTATCTAATTTTATTGCAAAAACAATTTAATCGCAGATTTTGGGCAGGTTGTGGATGACTCTAGGCACAGCCATTTTTTAGGAAACTCCAAAGATAGTGATTAAAAAGTCGATAACCCTGACCATTCCATAAAACGGTAAATCCAATACTTCACTTTAGACTCATCTGCATACTTCGCATAGTCCACGCTCATCTGTTTATCTTTTAGGTTTGACCACGAGGTATTGAAGTAATCTTGCGCATCTTTAAAAACTTGATCTTGAACTTTGCCAATGACCAACATATCCGTTTCAAGGTTATAATTTTTTAAATTACGGGCCGTAAAGTTGGCAGATCCTACAATCAACTCAGCTTGTTGGGTGTTATATTTCAAAATCATTTTGCTATGGTTCTGCTCGCCATGAGTATCACACCAACGGATTGGAATACCGACAGCATGCAACTCTGAAGCCACCTGACGGTTTGGAATACCATTCTTTTGTCGACCAAATGCATCTTTATTTGGATCGAGTAAAACACGAACAATAACACCTCGTTCTTGAGCACTTTTTAGAGCTTTAATAATCTTACGTTCAGACAAATAGAACATACTTAAATCAAGATGCTCTTTCGGCTTCGCTGAATTAATCAATTTCAATACAGATTGATAAATTGCGCCTTCAGTTAACACCTGCACTTGAGGCTTGCTAACGTCTTTTTCAAAGTCACCTAAAATGAGCGATGGAGAGCTACTGCCTGATATTTGTGCAACGGCAGCTTCAGTTTGGAGAACATCAGCAGCTGTCGCCCCGGTTACAACTAACGCGACATTAGAATGTCTAGAGCTGCCATCATGTGGATTTGCTGAGGTCACCAATGACTTCCAACCAGCATCGGTATCGACCACAACAGTCTTACGGTGATTGGCCTTAAAATTAAATAAGTTTAGATAGCTGCGCAGTGTAATTTTTTCATCACCGAATGGATTCGGTAACCAGCCCATTTCAGGGTTATTGCCAATATTTTGACAGCAGATGTACCAGAAGCCAGACCAAAACGGGTTAGAAGCACGCAAAGGGACTAAATTCGTTTCAATCACATCAACACCTGCCTGACGTAACTGACGGTAGTGTTCAGGGCTGATACCACCGTATACCGAGTTAATCGGGTCGGTAATCATAACGATCTGAATTTGGCGGTTCTGTCTTTTCTTACTTACTAATGCATCGGTTAGCTCTTGCATTAATGGTCTTTGCTTGAGTTTTGAGTCACCCACTTCTGAATTAAACAAGAACATATCCACCACAATCGTGGTTTTTGCCTCATCAATCATTTTCAAAATTTCATCAAAAATATGCTGGTCAACCTGCTGGTGTCCTTTCGTATCTAGATAGGTTTTATCAGCTAAAAATTTGACATCGGCATGTCTAAGCTTGCCACTAAAGTTAATCCCTTGTGGTAATGGTTTTACTGTGTGGTAAATCGCTGATGCAAGATATGCAATAGCAACAACGCAAAGTAATACCGCCATATAACGACGCCCTGACCAATTTATTTTTTGATGAATTCGTTGAAAAATACGCATAAAAAAGACCTAACTTGATGCTTTCAAATTAGGCCTTTTGGATTGATTTTTCAAGTTTAGTTTCGTGTTAAAACCTTAGAAACTAAAATCAACACCTACAGTAAAATTACGTCCAACTTGTGGAATATTTGATAAGAATGAAGCATGTTGATAAACCGTGTCATCTAACAAGTTATTTGCTTTCATATAAACACGGTAATCAGTTTTTGCACCATATTGTCCAGAGTATGCTATGCCAAGATTAAGCATGTTGTAGCCTTCAGTTTCGGTCTCGTAAGCTGCAATCTTATCTTGGTTAAAGACATGGTAGTACTCGGCAGAACCACTAAAACCATCACCAAAATCTGCATCGACTTTAGTACCTAAACGTCCTGCTGGAATACGTGGAGCATTACCTTCTGCATCAATTTTACCGCGCACATAATCACCAAAAGCACTGATCTTGTACATTGGGGTAATTTGATAACCAATTTCACCCTCTGCACCATAGAAGCGTGCTTTATCTTGAGTGTATTGAACTAAACGGAAGTCTTTATAACGGTCAAGGGTTTGCGCATAGATGTAGTCATCAAACCAGTTATGGTACACATGAAGATGATAATCAAGTTTGTCATTATCAAAATGCAAACCTAACTCAACATTATTCGATTTTTCCTTACTGAGTTGATCATTTCCTAACTCATAAGTATTCGTCGCAAAATGTCCACCATTTGCATATAACTCTTGAGCTAAAGGCAAACGCTCTTGATGTGAAGCGACAAAAGAAAGTTTATAGTTCGGTGCAAACTCCCAATTCGCAGCACCTGCGTAAGAGAATGCCGAACCATCAAAATCCTGTTTAGAGTTGTCGTCTACATCAATTTCTTGCTGATCTGCACGGGCAGAAAGCTCAAAATGTACGTCTTTCCATTGTTTATGTTCTAAAGCAAATACGCTCCACTTTTTGGTAGTGGTCGGAGCCATAAATGCTTCTTCGCCAGTTAAATCTAATTTCTGTTGACCTAACTGTGCGCCAATTACGCCTTCCCAACTTGCAATCGGGTTATGTACTAACTCAATACGACCATCATAGCCTTTGTTTTGGAATCGGGTCGCAATTGTTCCCTCTTCAATTTCATCATGCTGATAGTCAGTATAGCTTGCTTGCGCACGTAACTTTTGGAAGCCTGCAAATGGATCATTTAACTCGGTTTTAAAATCGTAACGCTCAGATTTTAAATCAATCCATGGGCCGCCATGTTCGTGTTCATGTTCTTCATGCTCATGATCGTGACCTTCTTCACCCTCTTCATGTTCATGGTCTCCACAATGCAAATGCGGTCTTCCACCTAGATGAGCGCTACAACTTTCGTATTCATGGCTATGCCCCGGTAAGCCATATTGATCACGACGGTTGCTATAAGAAATACCCGTATAACCACGGTCATAAATCCAAGATAGACCAACATTAACCGAGTCTCCCTGCGCAAAAGTATTGTCTACACGGCGCTCTTTTTCACCTTCATGAATATAATTGGGAGCAATATAATTATTCGCATCACGAGTTAACCCCTCAACACGTAAAGCAACTTGGCTGCCCAAGCCAACAGTTACGCCAGCGCTCACCAGTTTTTCATCACTTCCAGTGTTGTAACGTAAGCCAACTTGTCCTTCATAACCATTTTCAGGCATTTGCGTAGGGATCTTGTTATCAATGACGTTGACTAAACCACCGACAGTCCCCGCACCAAACAGTAAAGTTGAAGGGCCGCGAATTACTTCGACTTGTTTCGCAAGCACAGGATCTACAGTGACAGCGTGGTCAGGAGACAAGGTCGAGACATCAATATTTTCTGATGAATTTTGCAGTACTTTAACGCGTGGCCCATCTTGTCCACGGATGACTGGACGACTCGAACCAGCCCCAAACTGATTCGCGTAAATTCCGACTTCACTACTGAGTGCATCCCCAATGGTAGCAGCGCCTTGCGACAGATGCTTTTGATCAACAACAGTATCTGCCACAGCAAAATCTTGTGAAGTTTGCTCAAGTGGATGAGCCTTAATTCGAATGGTTTCTAGCTTTTCAACATTTTCACTTTCTGCTGCAAACGAAGGTACCGATATGACAGCTAAAATGGATAAGGTCAAAATATTTTTATAGAACAACATGAGGTGATTCTCTGATCGCTACGCCTTTTGTTTTGTTATATTATAACATTTCAGTCTTTTTGCAATAAAAAACATTTCCAATCGGCTGATTCGTTAGACTGGGCAATTAAATGATGTGAGTAATCTCTGTTTTATAATGCCTTTTACAATCTCTCATGCCGTTATAGCTCCTCCTCTTTCAAAGCTTAGCCGAAATACTTTACCAGTTGCAGCTCTAGCAATTGGAAGTATGACACCCGATCTTTACCGCTTATTTACAATGCAATCAGGTATGTTGACACATCAATGGAAAGGCCTGATTTATCCCAACCTTGCCTTAGGCTTCATTTTTTGTGCTATTTGGTACTTTCTATATCGACCTGTAATTTACCGTTTTTTCGGCATTCAGCATGATCTTGGCCTCAACTCTTTAAAACGTATTTTTTTATTTTTGGTTGGAACATTACTCGCACTTACTTTAGGAATTGCAACACATTTAATATGGGATGGTCTAACACACTCAGACTTTCGGACTTTTGTATTTAAAGATGTATTAGCAACAAATATTCACCTTTTAGGACACCCCTATCCCTTACATCGTCTTTTGCAGTTAGGCTCCTCTGCTCTTGCCTTACCTTTTATTGTTTGGATGTGTGTTCACTATTATCAGCGCTATAAACAACACTGGAAAGTAAGTAAAAAAATTAAAATTTTTGCATGGTGTCTGTTGTTTTTATCTACAGTGTTAGGCCTATTTTCTTTTTGGGATTATGCCCGCTACATTCCTCATGAAGTTTGGCATGCCGATACCTATTATTTCACGGGCCGCTCCATTAATGAATTTATGCAAGGTTGGTTAAGTACTTTTAGCTTAGGATGCTTACTATTCTTGATTTTAGATCGACAACAAAGAATGGGATGAATAACTAAAATCGCTGCCAAATTGCTCATTTTCAGGTTAATTTCTGCGGTTTTTTGATCTAGTTCTTGTGACAAACCATCCAACAAGGCATAATCGAAAACTTACTTTTTTGACGGTGCGCGGTTTACGCATCCGTCCTTTCAGCCAATATAGTTTGGATAATCTTCATCATGATGCGAACTCATTACTGTGGCTCTTTAACTGAAGCCCAAATCGACCAGACCGTTACACTATGCGGTTGGGTACATCGTCGCCGTGACCATGGCGGTGTTATTTTCCTTGATATGCGTGACCGTGATGGTCTCGTTCAAGTGGTTATTGACCCAGATACTCCAGAAGCATTTGCAACAGCAGATAAAGCACGTTCTGAATATGTATTAAAAATTACAGGTCGTGTTCGTCGCCGTTATGAAGGTACTGAAAACCAAAATATGGTGAGTGGTCAAATCGAAGTTTTAGGCAAAGAAATCGAAGTTCTTGCTGCTTCTGAAACTCCGCCATTCCCGTTAAATGATGACACGATTAACGTGTCAGAAGAACACCGTTTAAAATATCGTTTCTTGGACATCCGTCGTCCAGAAATGTTAGATCGCTTACGTTTCCGTTCTAAAGTAACTAACTTGATCCGTAATTATTTAGACGATCACGGTTTCTTAGACGTTGAAACTCCGATTTTAACTCGTGCAACTCCTGAAGGCGCGCGTGACTATTTAGTACCAAGTCGTGTACAAAATGGTAGCTTCTACGCACTTCCACAATCACCGCAATTGTTTAAACAATTATTGATGGTGGGTGGTATTGATCGTTACTACCAAATCGCGAAATGTTTCCGTGATGAAGACTTACGTGCTGACCGTCAGCCAGAATTCACTCAAATCGACATTGAAACATCGTTCTTAAACGACGATGAAATCATGGATTTGATGGAAGGCATGACTGTTAAATTATTTAACGACTTGCTTGGCGTAAAATTTGAAAAATTCCGCCGTATGCCATATAGCGAAGCAATGCGTGACTATGCATCTGACAAACCAGATTTGCGTATTCCGTTGAAACTCGTTGACGTTGCAGACTTAATGCAAGAAGTAGAGTTCAAAGTATTTGCTGGCCCTGCAAAAGATCCTAAAGGTCGTATTGTTGCTTTACGTGTTCCTGGTGCAGCTTCATTGCCACGTAGTGCAATCGATGAATACACCAAATTCGTTGGCATCTATGGTGCTAAAGGTTTAGCGTACATTAAAGTTAATGAACTCGCTAAAGGAATTGAAGGTCTTCAATCTCCAATCGTGAAATTCATTGAACCGATTGTACTTGAACTGTTGGAACGTGTTGGCGCACAAGATGGCGATATCGTATTCTTCGGTGCTGATAAAGCTAAAGTTGTAAATGACGCAATGGGTGCGCTTCGTGTCAAGATTGGTCACGATTTGAATCTTTCAACTTGTGAGTGGGCTCCACTTTGGGTTGTTGACTTCCCAATGTTTGAAGAAACTGACGATGGTAAATGGACTTCTGTTCACCACCCATTCACACTACCTAAATCTAGCGTAGAAGACGTGAAGAGCAATCCAGGTGAAGCACTTTCTGTTGCTTACGACATGGTATTGAATGGTACTGAAGTTGGCGGTGGTTCACTTCGTATTTACACATTAGAAATGCAAAAAGCGATTTTTGAAGCGCTTGGTATTTCTGATGAAGAAGCAGAAGAGAAATTCAGCTTCTTACTTAACGCGCTTCGTTATGGTGCTCCTCCTCACGGTGGTTTGGCATTTGGTCTTGACCGTTTAGTTATGCTTATGACTGGCGCGACTTCAATTCGTGACGTTATTGCGTTCCCGAAAACTAAGACTGCTGAATGTCCACTTACTCAAGCACCTGCTCCTGTTGAAGCAAACCAGCTTCGTGACTTGGGTATCCGCCTACGTGAAAAGCCAAAAACTGAAGAATCTAAATAATTTTTAGATTTTCTCAATAAGAAACCCTGCTTATGCAGGGTTTCTTATTAGACAGTATTAAACAAACATTCAATTTTCATAAGCTATGCTTTGCGAAAAAGCACGTCAGTGGCATAATAGGCTGCTTTTAATTAAGAGGTCAGCTTTATGGCTATGCGCCCTGATGTACGTCGACATGCTTTAGTCGTGATTGTATTCTCCCTCGCACAATGGTTTTTCATGCGCTATATTCTTGCAAATGAATTATTTAACATGACTACAAATCAACGTATTTTATTTTTCTGTGTAAGTAGCTTGGTTGGTGCATTGCTCATTTTTGTTGCATTGATTTATATGGTTTTAAAAGGAAATGCGGACAAAGAGTAATGCAAAAGAAATTACTCATTCTTGGTAAACGTGGGGGTATATTGCAATGGTTCGAAAATATTCTTGCCACTTCTCACCGACACCCTAATTATGTGATTCAAGGCTTTGCTTTAAATCACAATAATACCTGTGAACGATTTCTTAAGAAAATTTTACCAAATAAAGATATATATACAGCTAATTTACTAAAGAAAAAGTTACAAACATTTCAGCCCGATCTAATATTGATTGCCGATCTCTTTTATTTTAATGATTATCTACTAGAAGTTTTAGCTGACTTTCCATGCAAAAAAGCTCATTGGATCGGAGATTTTTTTGATTCAAGGCTAAAAAAAACAAAAGAAATTATTGACTTATACTGCTTTACCGACTTCAGTTTTATTAAAGATGCTAAAGATATAGGATTAGATCATTCAATCTACCTTCCACTAGCTTACAATCCTGAAATCTTTTTTCCGAAGGATGAACAAAAAAATGACAGACTTTTATTTGTAGGAGCTTGGTCTCCTGACAGACAAGAACTAATTGAACGAATTCCGCTCCCAATTACTATTTATGGTAAAGGCTGGAATAATCTTGTAAAAAATGACAGTATTATTCATCCACATAATATTAGTCTACCCAATGTCGCTGAACTTTACCGTAAACATAAGTATGTTCTTAACCTCATTAATAAAGTAAATATACGACAAGGCATGAATATGCGTTGTTTTGAAGCACCTGCTTGCGGTTGCATTTTAGTCAGTGAATATGTAAAAGATCTTGAATTTGCATTCAGCATAGAAAATGAAATTATAACTTTTTCAGACCCTTCCGAACTGCAAAGCAAACTCAAAGAAAATTCTATTAATCCCTTACTAGCAATGGACAAGGTTCAACGAGATCATACCTATAAAAATAGGATAGATACGATTGTTGACCTATTGCTTTAAGAGTATCGTTACCAGTATTCATGTTATAGGTTCTACTCAGTGTTTGTTAGTATCATTGTCCCAAGTTATAATCATGCTCAATATTTAGAAGAAAGAATTAATAGTATTCTTAATCAAAGCTATTCACAATTTGAATTAATCCTTTTAGATGATTTGTCACCAGATCATAGCGCTAAAATTTTAGAAAAATACCGAAAACATCCTAAAGTTTCTCATTGCATTATCAATGAAAAAAATTCAGGCTCCACCTTCTACCAATGGAACAAAGGGATGCATTTAGCGAAAGGAGAGCTGATCTGGATTGCTGAATCCGATGATATAGCAGATCCTCGTTTTTTAGAAAAATTAGTACCACAGTTTGAGAAAAACCACAATTTAGTACTGGCGTATAGCCAATCATATCGAATGAACGCTAAAGGAGAAATAACTGGTTCTTGGAAAGATTTTACAGATCAAGTAGACCCAAAACTTTTCGAAAACAACTTTGAAATGAAAGGGCTTGAATATATAGAAAAATTTTTAAATACTCAAAATACTATTCCTAATGCGAGTGGGGTTATTTTCAAAAAACAAACTTACTTTGATGTGGGAGGGGCTAACCCGAGCTTACGCTTCATTGGCGATTGGGAAATTTGGGCAAAGATCGTAACACAAGGCGATATTTTTTTTACTCATGAATGTTTAAACTATTTTCGTTATCATAATACAAGCGTTATTGCGCAGGCAAAAAAGAAAAAAGATCATTTTGAAGTTAGACGTCAAGTCATTTTGTTCCGCCAAAGCATGTCACAGTTTTTAAAAGCCTATTCCCATCAACATCCAGAAGCGAATAAGGCTTATCAAATTAACCAAAGATGTCTATCAAAAGAATTAAGAAAAAATGCTTCTTTAGCTATTCGTCGTCGTTATTATAATCGGATTATGCCAACCTGTATAACAGCGCTGGAGACTTTACCTTTCTACATTGTACCTATTTATATTCTAAAACTACTTATACAACTTATTTTATCAATTTGCTTCGTTGCTCCTTATAAAGCATTATTAAAGCAAACAAAATAAAAAAGAGGAGATTCCTGCTCTTTTTATTTTTTAAATTTATCTAGAATTTGATATATTGAATGATCAAGTTGGCGATTATTAAAAAATAAAATCTAAATATTTAGTTTATTTTCCCAAAATATTATTCAATTTTCGAGTCATCTCTCCCGTATGGTCTTGTACTTTTAATTTTTGGACAACCTCAACAATTTGATGAGCATCTAAAAAATTTAATAAATATAACCACCGCTGTTGAGCTAAGGAGTTTAATTGTTGTTTGATAGCCACATCCTGTACTGCAACTTCATCATAAAGTACTAGCAATTTGCTTCCGGACATAATAACCTCTGCAACCATCGAGGTTGAGTCTGGGCTCGCTAAAATCCAATCAGCTGCTTTAATGTAGTCTTTAATATCACAACTTTGCCCTTGTGCAACCCATGTTAGCAAGTCATTTGCCTGAAAAATATCGTACTGTTCAGTAAGCTCTTGTAACTCTTTTTCGAAATTAACTGACGTTCTACGCGATGTCGTAACTAATAATCTCGCTGTTGGATATTGCAACCGAATCTGTTGTAAAACAGTTGCCCATTGTACAGCATCACCGATTTTGACTGTTTTGGTATTCGCACCAATTAGAACTGCTATCACTAATTCAGCACTGTGAATTCCTAAATGCTCACGTGCCTGATCACGTGTCAAAGGCAAAGCACACATTTTATTAGGTGCAACTGGGTAGTAAAAGTAATGTGGCAATGTAGCTTGTTGATCATGAATGGTAAATACCACATCGAATAAATCAGCACGAATTCCTCGTAATGAACTCGCTACTAAATTTTTAATGGCTTGATTATTGCGTAAATGTTGTTTTAACAACAAATTGGCGAGCAAGGTATTTCCCCCCGCTGATACAATATATGCAACTTGTTTCTGTTCTAACGACTTGATAGTTTTCATATCAAGGAAATAGCATAACCAATGAGTATTTATTGAAAAATTGGACAGAAACTTAAGAACACGGTATAACCATTTCTTAGGTAAATTTAGTTGAATCCATTCCACTTGATAGTTTTTCTGTTGATTCAATAGCTGAACCATTCCCTGAGTTTGAGTTTCGTGACCAGGTTTACCATCTGTCAATGCAAGAATAAAATCCTTTTGTTGTGTCATCAATACATAATCCTATACTGAAAACAGTGACTGATATACTTGTACTGTATGATCAATCATTTTCGTGAAAGTAAGTTGTTCTTGTGCTAGTACATAAGCAGTTTTAAAACTACTCTCTGGATCAGATATTTTTAAATAATTTTGGATGAGCTGCTGTAAAGCCAATATATTATTAGGTTCACATAAAAATTCTGTGGGAATAAATTCAGACATCATCCCGACATTTGTACCAATAACTGGTCGCTCAAGCAACAAGGTCTCAGCAAGTGTATAAGGACCGCCTTCACGTAAAGATGAAACAATTAAGGCTTCATGTTCCGCAATCAATGGATGAATATTATTACTATAACCATATAGCTTAACACGATCAGCTAACTGATATTCTTTAATCAATTTTTCCAGTCTGTCCCGTTCTTCACCATCACCAATAATAGTTAATTCACAAGGAATGTTCTGCCAAGCGGCTAATAAAAGATTAAAACCTTTCACTTCATTTAAACGGCCTATTGCAATAAATTTTCTATTCTTTACAAATGGTTGAGCAGTTATATTTAAGGAAATCCCATTATAAACCACACTTACTTTATGTGGTTGCCCTACTATTTGTGCAAGACGTTTACTTACACAAATAATATGATCAAATGCCAAATAGGTTTTAATATTCTTTTTTGCACCATGCATGGTTACAACACATGGAAAATTCAAACTATTCAATATACCTTGTAAAAGTTTTGCTGTTTTCGAAGCATGAGCATGTAGCACTTGTGGCTCTGTCGCCAATATTAATTTTTTAAGCCGATATTTTGTCCATGGGTTATAACGGCTACCACTCATGTCGAAAGCCACAAAGTTCACCGCACTTTTCACCTGACTTTTATATTTCTGATGTGCAATTAAAGATACTTCATGTGATTGTGACAAACCAGCAGCCAACTCAAGTACATGCTTTTCTAGTCCCCCTTCCTCATCACTCGCCATTACAAGAGTAATTTTCATGCTTATCCCTCACGCTTACCAAGCTTTAAACGGAGCTTGACAGCAAATAATGAATCTTTACCACTGATTTTAATACGTTGTAGTTGAAAAAAGTCTGGCTGTTCGCCTTCAATTCCTTCTACAGTCGTTACAGCATTGCTATACCCTGACTGTTTTACCAGTTTGACATCGCGGTCTGAATAAATCCCAAATGGATATGCAAAACTGGTCACGGGTTTGCAAATTAATTGCTCAAGTTGTTGCTTTGAGTCAGTCAATTCTCTTAAACAATCGGCATCACTGAGTTTATTTAAATTGGCATGCGTCAATGTATGTGAACCAATTTCAATCAGCCCACTGTCTGCGAGTTGCTTGACTTGGGCATCATTCAACTTAGCTTCACGCATAAGTTCACCACTATTGTGATGTTCTTTTTTATAAGTTGACCAATCTCTATCATGACGGTCAACCACCACATAAACTGTTGCTTTTGCTTGATATTTTTCTAAAATTGGATAGGCATTTTGTAAGTTATCTAAATAACCATCATCAAATGTAATTGCTATTGTTTTAGCAGGGTGTTCCCCCCAACCATTTTGTAACTCTTGCATAGTTACAAAATGGAATCCTTGTGATTTCATCCAGGCAATCTGCTTTTCAAATTCAGCGGGTTTCACACGAAGTTTATTAAATTTAGCACCATCAATATGGTTTCTGACCATGTGATACATCAATATACGAGGCTGATTCCAACTTATTTTCGGCTTCCACCAAGCATACTTATAACTTAATACGAAGATAAGCAGAACCAATAAAATCAGTATATATAGCACAATCTCAAACTCATTATTTTGCTAAAAGATATGTTGCCACACGGTCTGCTTCTTTAAAAGCATAAGGTTGTGGTAACTGTACAACATAAGTCTGCTGTGAGATTAATTTTGATTCTAACATTTGGTCAACTGAGTGCGTAATCCGGTCGTCTTTCAAACGGTCCATTGCCATCACCCCGACTCGACAACCCGCGGTAAGCGCCTCAAAAATCATAGAGACGCTGTCTTCTGTCACCCAAACTGCTTCTGCTTTTTGCATTTCTTCGAAAATCCAGCCTTGGGGTGTTTGATCAACTGGAAATATGTGTAAATGCTGGGCAAAACTTTGTTGCCTTAAAATATCGACAAACTCTGCTGGGGTTCGACGTGAAGTGGTCAGAATAATTTCAGCGTCTGGATTATTCTCAACAATTTTTTGAACACTGGTTAATACTTTATTTTGGTTCCATTGATGTCGTTTAGATGAACCACCTAAAGCGATTAAAACTCTCGCGGTTTGATGACGATTTTCATTACGGATAGGATTTAATGCACCACGCGTGACAATCACATGGTTATCGGCGTGAATACCATCATGCTCCGGAATAACAGCATAATCAAAGCAACCAATAGGTAAACTCGGCTTCATTAAAATAATCGTTTTAGCCTTTTTAAAAATTCTACCGAGCAACAAAACACGAAAATGTGTGTGGCTTCCCACGCCAAATACAAAATCAGGCGCTTGTTTAAATAAGGAATTTTTCGAAGAGAAGAGTGCCTGAATTAAGGAAATAATAGGTAAATCAGAAATTAGGACCTCTTCAAAAGTTGTTTCTGGCTGTTGTCTTTGCATTGCCTGAAACAAGCCTAATGCTTGTGAGCGGTGCCCTGCCTTACCATCAGACACATAGACAATATGCATAGAAGCTCCCTAAGCCAAAAAATAAAAAAGGCGAAACCGAAGTTCGCCTTTTTATGTTAACGGATTAACTTATTTTACGTAAGTTAACCAGTGTTCATATTTCGGATTTCTACCTTGAACCGCATCAAAGTAAGTTTTTTGGATTTCAGTGGTAATTGGGCCACGAGTACCCGAACCGATTGGACGGTCATCGTATTCACGAATTGGTGTTACTTCAGCAGCAGTACCTGTGAAGAATGCTTCGTCTGCAATATAGAATTCGTCACGTGTAATACGGCGCTCAACAACTTGGTAACCAAGATCTCTAGCGATTGTCATCACAGTTTGACGTGTAATACCGTCAAGTGCACCGCCAGCGATATCTGGAGTGTGTAAAACGCCATCTTTAATCAAGAATACGTTTTCACCTGAACCTTGGCATACATAACCTTGTGGGTCCATGAGCATTGCTTCATCGTAACCTGAGTGTGCAACTTCTTGGTGAGCAAGAATTGACAACGTGTAGTTACCAGATGCTTTTGCTTTACACATGGTCACGTTTGGATGATGGTGAGTAAATGATGAAGTTTTTACGCGAATACCTTTCGCCATCGCTTCATCACCAAGGTATGCACCCCACGCCCACGCAGCAACAGCAGCATGAATTGTGTTATTTGTTGCTGCAATACCTAGTTTCTCTGAACCGATCCAGATCAAAGGGCGTAAATAGCAAGAAGCTAATTTATTTTCACGAACAACATCGATTTGTGCTTGTTCAAGCGTTGCTTGATCATACGGCACTTTCATTTGATAAATTTTTGCTGAATTTAACAAACGTTTTGTGTGGTCTTGAAGACGGAAAATGGCTGTACCTTTAGGCGTTTCATAAGCACGAACACCCTCAAATACGCCCATACTGTAGTGTAAAGTATGGGTTAAAACGTGAATCTTTGCATCACGCCAATCAATTAATTTTCCATCTTGCCAAATAAAACCATCACGATCAGCCAAATTCATGGAACACTCCAAATTGTTATAAAATCATTCACTATCCAACTCAACCGAAGCGGTTGGGTCTATTAATCTTTGCCATAAATTGCAAACGACCGCACGGGTACTACGCCAGTCCGCTGCGCTGACTTGCATGGATTGATTTGCAAGGGCTAAACGGTGGCTTTCGGCACGTTCACTAAGATAGGCTCGAATTAATGCTGTGGCATCTTCACTGGATAAGCAGTCTGCTTTAGCAGCATCTTCTAATATTCTTACATTATCAGAATAATGGGCGAGATCGGGTTTCGTCCCGCTCCATGCAAGTACAGCATACTGTGCCATAAATTCGATATCGACGATACCACCTGCGTCCTGTTTTAAATGAAAAATACCATGTTTTTTTTGTTCAGAAGACGAACCTAGGTGGTCTTTCATTTTCTGACGCATTTTCAACACTTCTTCACGAACATAAGCCTCATCTCTAGATTGAGTCAATATCTCGCGTCGAAATATTTCAAATTTCTGGCAAAGCACCTCATCACCTGCAATAGAGCGGGCACGTACTAATGCCTGATGTTCCCAAAGCCATGCACTTTTCAACTGATAGTGTTCATAGGCTTTCAGGCTTGTTACCAATAAACCTGCTTCACCTGAAGGTCTTAAGCGTGTATCAATTTCATAGACACGACCATCTAGCGTTTGCGTAGTCATCAAAGACATAAACTTTTGGGCAACACGCATAGCGAATTCAAAGCCACTAATTGACTTGGTTCCATCCGTATCAGCTTGTTCATCTAAGTAATGAATAAAGACGAGGTCTAAGTCAGAACCATAGCCCAGCTCAATGCCACCCACCTTGCCATAACCAATAACAGCAAAAGCTTTATAATCGAGTGAACAGCGTTTCCCATCAACATCACATGGGTAACCATGACGCTTCGCCACGGTCTGATAAGCTAAATGGAGAGTTGCGTTTACACTGACTTCAGCAATATCAGTCAATGCATCAGAGACTTTCATTAATGGACTTTCAGCTAACACATCACTTGCAGCAACAGTTAACACATTGCTCTTTTTAAACAGGCGAAGTGCTCGCATTTGGTCTTCGACCTGATCAATCTCAATACGAAGTAACTGCTGACGTAATGAGTCTTCTAAGTCCTTACGCTTTGGCAACTCGAAATCCATCGATAAGAACTCATCCAGCAGTACTGGATATTGCGTTAGCTCTTCACAAATCCACGGACTCACCGTCGCCATTTTCACTAAGCGTTGCAATGCGCCTTTACTTTCAATCAACATCACCAAATACACGGTTCGACGCATGACTGATTCAATCAGTGGCATTAAACGCAATAATGCAGTTTGTGGTTGTTCAGACTGTAAGATCGCTTCAATTAAATGAGGCCAAAACGTTTTTAAACGCTGCACAGCATTTGAAGGAAGTTTTTTAAGTGCATGACCATGCCAAAACTCATGAATCAGATTTTTCGCATTGTCATCCAGCACTTCATCTAATTGCTGCTCTAACTGCCCAAAATTTTCAGTTGCGGCATTAGAACTGGTATCTTCAATCAGTTGCTTAAATTGAACTTTTACCTTTTGACGTTTTTCATTAAGAACACAGAGAAACTCATTCCAGCTCGTAAAACCTAAGGTATCTATAATGCGTTGTCTTAAGTCCAATTCTTCTGGTAATAATTGGGTTTGCTGATCGTTGAGAGCTTGAATTGCATGTTCAACACGGCGTAAGAATAGGTAAGCATCTTCAAGCTCTAATACAGCTTGTCTTTCTAATAAGCCAGCTTCCCCAATGTGCTCAAGACTGACTAAACATTGACGGTCTTGTAACTCACGTTTAGAACCGCCGTAAATAAGCTGAAAGACCTGAACAATAAACTCAATTTCGCGAATACCACCCGCCCCAAGTTTAATATCATCCTCAATATGACGACGTAACACTTCACGCTCGATCATCGCTTTCATGTCACGCATAGCAGCAAAAGCGGTGTAATCGACATAACGGCGGAATACAAAAGGACGTGTCATTTCTAACAAATCCTGCCCTTCTTTACCTCCAGTCACTAAACGGGCTTTAATCCACGCATAACGTTCCCACTCACGGCCATGTTGACTTAAATATTTTTCTAAAGCGGCATGACTAATCGCTAATGCCGAGCCATCCCCCCAAGGACGTAAACGCATATCAACTCTAAACACAAAACCTTCGGCAGTAATGTGTTCAAGCAAATAAATGAGTTTTTGTCCCCACAAAATACAGAACTGCTGTACATCAATACATTTGCGACCGTTGGTTTCACCTTGCTCATCAAAGGCAAAAATTAAGTCGATATCACTCGACAAGTTAAGCTCTTGAGCACCAAGTTTACCCATGGCAACAACAATCAAATCTTGAACTTTGCCAGAGTAACTCACAGGTTCACCGTGTTTCGCCACAAGTGCTACACGTGCAAAATCTTTTGCAGCACAGATACTGGCATCTGCAAAATCAGAAAGTTCGCGAGTAAGTGTGACAACATCGGTAAGCTGATTGGCATCCTGCCAAATCCAGCGGAACATTAAACGGCTACGTAAAATGCGCATTCCGCGCATCCAAAGCGTTTCATCACCAATCCCATCTAGCGTGGTCTGTACAAATTGGTAAATCTGTTCGGTCGAGAGCGGTGCAGTAAATTGATCTATTTGATAATCTTGTTCTAAAACAGCTTGATGCAAACCTAAAACTTGTTCTGCGTACTGGCTGGCACGCAATGTTTTTTGTAACTGCTCCGCATTCATATAAAAAGCTCTTTTCCTCGTACTCTGTTTTTAGTTATAGCAGTTCGAGTAGTATTAGGAAAAGGGATTAGACTAATTTTGCTTCTGATGAAGAATGATGTTCGGTATGCACCTCATGACTTTCTTGAGCTGAAGGTAATAGAACCTTAAATGTCGTTCCTACCCCTTCTTTGGAGCTAACAGTAATTTGCCCCTGATTAATCTCGACAAAACGCTTGCAAAGACTCAAACCTAAACCAGCACCTTTTTCCCCTGCAGTGCCTTTAAAGCTTGCAGTAATACGTGGATGGAATAAATTTGCCATTTGTTGCTCGGTCATACCCAGACCTGTGTCTCGAACAGTAATTTCTACATTTGCATCCGCTTGTTGAGCTTCAATAAAGACTTTGCCTGATCCATCAACGTCGGTAAATTTCAGAGCATTTGACACCAAGTTCTGAATTACAGAGGTCATCATATTGATATCGGCGTAGATGTTTAAATCATCTGGAACACCATTAACTAGTTCAATATTTTTCTTTAAAGCTAATGTGTGCAATACATCGCAAACGATATTGCTGACTTGTCTAAGTTTAAAGTTAATCGGGTGATAGACAAAACGCCCACCCTCTGCCATCGCCCATGTCAGTAAGCTCTCAAGTAAGTTATAGGTCGATTGTGAGGTGTCGTATAAATAATCTGCAATATTTTGAATACTAGATTCATCTAAGGTTTCACGCTCTTTGGCAAGTACTTCAGAAAATCCAAGCAAGCCATGAAAGGGTGCCCGTAAGTCATGTGAGATAATCGAGAAAAATTTTGTCTTACTCGAATTAATCGCAACTTGTTGTTCATAAAGTTCATTTAGCTCTTCATAGTTAAACTTCAATTCGACTTGCTGCATAAAAGTAGAACAATAATCGAGCAGTAATTGAATATCGTCATCTTCAAATGTTGCCGCATCGTCATCAAAAAAGACAGCAAAACCCATCGAGGTTTTATCAGGGTGTAAAAGATGCACGGCCAGTGCCCTGCTGCACTCAATATTTAATTCTTTTAAATAGTTGATTAAATTTTGATATGAGGGATGTAAGTGATTAATAATCTGTTGTTTGGCGAAGCACTGTTTTAAATGCTTTGATGGTTTAAATGAAATGGCGGTCATGCCTTCAGGGCAACGGTGCCAAAAGTAGGGTTCCTGATTAAAAGTCAATAAGGCTTTTTTACAATTCAAAAGACGAAGACTAAACCGGAAAAATTGCTCGATGTAGTTCTGCTCGGCATTTAATCCAAGCAACAGAGATATCCTACAAGCACTTAACTGCTCAACCTGATTTAGTTCTAAACGTTGGAATGTCATTGCCCGCCTCACAGATTATGTCGTTTTTGGTCGGAACCGCTCTCAAGAAATGTACTTATAATCATTATGATCTACTACAAACTTTAACACAGTACATTAAAAGAGCAACGTTCTTTTCAAAATAGAAATGTGAAGTTTCAATTAAAGGTTTTCAGATACATAAAGTGGGTATGCTTGAGGAAAATACAACAAATGTTTGAAGGTAAAGAGTTGTAAGATGTTAGAAATACGAGTTCGGAATACTCGTAAGAGATGGTCAAAAAATATTATTTTGAATAAGAGCTTAGATTCTTACTCAGTTTCGCTTTTATCAAACATGTTTGGTATTTAAAGAAGAACTTCTTGAGCTTAAAAAATGAAAGATTTTTATAAGCTCTAAATTTATAGCTAGAAATTCGAGTCCGACCCTCGGGATCAAATAATAATTTCTTAAGCTCTATCCACTTTTTTATACCCAACAAAAACCCCCTAAGCCGTTAACTTAGGGGTTTTCGTAGAATCTTACGATTCTGAATATGGTCCCGAGGGTCGGACTCGAACCGACACGTCATCTCTGACAGCGGATTTTGAGTCCGCCGCGTCTACCAATTTCACCACCTCGGGAGAGGAAGTATGTTTGTGTTGCGTATATTAGCGCGTTTGTAAAACTTGTCAAACCCTAAGTGAATATTATCGTTCACTTTTAGATCATTTAAACATTTTTCATGATTTAGGTCAGAAGCACAGCCATAAAAAAGCGAAAAAGTTTATACTAGGCCCAATTTTTGCGGTGTTTTTTCTAAATATGCAACTGTCTGACTTTTCCTTTGAATTACCTGATGAACTTATTGCCCGTTACCCTCTCGAATCACGTAGTGCTTCGCGGTTGTTGCACCTAGATTCAAAGGGTCAATATCACGATCACATGTTCACAGACATTATCGATCTGTTCGAAGAAGGTGATTTGTTGGTGCTTAATGACACCAAGGTCATGAAAGCTCGACTTAAAGGAAAGCGTTCTACAGGCGGTGCTATTGAGATTTTGGTTGAGCGCATGCTGAACCACACTACAGCGTATTGTCATATTAAATCGAGCAACTCACCTAAAGCAGATGCTGAGCTTTTTGTTGGTGCAGATAACATTCCTGTGATTGTTCGTGGTCGTCACGAAAATTTATTTGTGGTTGAGTTTTCACAGCCCATCTTGCCTGTACTTGAGCAATATGGTCAGTTACCTATTCCGCCTTACTTTAACCGTGAAGCAGAAGAAATTGATACTGAACGCTATCAAACGGTTTTCCATAATCCCGAAAAAATTGCCAGTGTTGCCGCTCCTACTGCAAGCTTGCACTTTGACGAAGAGTTACTTGCAAAGTTAGAGCAAAAAAATGTTCAAAAATCTTTTGTGACTTTACATGTCGGTGCTGGCACCTTCATGCCTGTTCGTACTGATGACATTACCAATCATGTCATGCACAGTGAATGGTGTGATGTTCCTCAAGAAACTATTGATTTAATTTTGGCGACTAAAGCACGTGGCAATAAAGTGATTGCTGTGGGTACAACCGCGACACGTGCTTTAGAAAGTGCAGCTCAAGCTCATGGCGGTAAAATTGCAGCTTGGACGGGCGACACACAAATCTTTATCTATCCAGGTTATGAGTTCTGCATCGTAGACCGTTTAATTACTAACTTCCATTTACCAGAGTCTACCCTGCTCATGTTGGTATCTGCACTATCAAATCGAGACAACATTTTGGCTGCCTATGAACATGCAGTTAAAAGCCGCTATCGTTTCTTTAGCTATGGCGATGCAATGCTGATTGATAAGCTAGAAGTTTAAAAATTAAATTCTGATCGATATTGTTAATCATCTATATACGTTCTCTATGAAAGAACGTATATATTTAGCAATATCGATTAGCTTTACCAAGCCGATTATAATTTTTATAAGTCTGAATTTTAGATATTTCCTTCATTAAAATATCTATGCCATAAAATCTATCCTTAGTTTCTCCCACCTTTTTATATAACGGCTACATTTAGTAGTAGAACTGCGTCGCAGAATCAAGGAAAATAGCCCTCTTTTTAGCAGCGAACTGTTTTTTCGCCCTTGCACTGCCCTAAGGCATTGCTTGCTATTGTTCAGGATTTTTAAATGAAGTTTGAAAAATTAGGTCAGTCGGGTCGTGCCCGTCGTGGTCGTTTAACTTTAGAACATGGTGTTGTTGAAACACCTGTTTTTATGCCAGTGGGGACTTACGGCACAGTCAAAGGCATGTTACCTCGTGACATCGAAGACATTCAGGCACAAATTATTTTAGGAAATACGTTCCATTTATATTTGCGTCCGGGTCTTGAAGTGATTAAAGAACACGGTGGTTTGCATGACTTTATTAAATGGAATAAGCCAATTTTGACTGACTCTGGCGGTTTCCAGGTTTTTAGTCTTGGCGCAATGCGCAAAATCAAAGAGGAAGGTGTTACTTTCCGCTCACCGATTGATGGTTCAAAAGTGTTTTTATCGCCTGAAATTTCTATGGAAATTCAGCAGGTCTTGAACTCTGACATCGTGATGATTTTTGATGAGTGTACGCCTTACCCTGCGACACATGAAGAAGCTCAAAAATCATTGCAGCTTTCTTTACGCTGGGCAAAACGTTGTAAAACCCATCATCATGATGAGCTCAAAAATCACAATGCGTTATTTGGCATTATTCAAGGTGGCATGTATGAAGACTTACGCGATGAGTCTTTAAATGGCCTTTTAGAAATCGGCTTTGACGGTTACGCAATTGGCGGTTTATCTGTAGGTGAACCTAAAGAAGAGATGATCAAAGTTTTAGATTATCTACCAAATAAAATGCCACATGACAAACCGCGTTATTTGATGGGCGTTGGTAAACCAGAAGATATCGTTGAAGCGGTGCGCCGCGGTGTCGATATGTTCGACTGTGTAATGCCGACTCGTAATGCTCGAAACGGTCATTATTTTGTCACTGATGGTCTGGTACGTATTCGTAATAGCAAATATCGCCATGACCAGAGCCCGCTCGATCCACATTGCGATTGCTACACTTGTAAGAACTTTACCCGTGCTTATCTATTCCACCTTGAAAAATGTGGAGAAATGTTGGCATCTATGCTCGGTACTATTCATAACTTACGTTATTACCAACGTTTGACTGAAAGTATGCGTGATGCATTAGACAATGGCACATTTGATGAATTTGTTCAGGACTTTTATGCCCGTCGTGGTTTAGAAGTTCCACCATGTCCGGTTGATGAATAAGCCAGATTTGCGCTCAACCTCAAGACAAGGTAAATTGCAAAACGAATTAGGATTATGTCAGTTATCTGACTCATATTTTTAACTTTAGGAAATCAAAATGAGCTTTTTAATTTCTGCTGCTCATGCAGCACCGGCAGCTGGCCCAACTAATGGTATTTTGCCAAACATCTTGATGATTGTCGTATTCGTTGCAATCTTTTATTTCTTAATTTGGCGCCCTCAAGCAAAACGTGCTAAAGAACACCGTTCTTTAATCGAGAGCTTAGGTGTTGGTAGTGAAGTTGTTTTCGCTGGCGGTTTAATGGGCAAAGTAACCAAAATTGAAGGTGACTATGCAGTTGTTGAACTGAGCCGTGGTGTAGAAGTAAAAATTCAGCGTGCCAGCGTAATTTCAGTATTACCTGAAGGCACTCTAAATAACCTTTAATCATAAAACAGTCGTGCTTTAGCACGGCTTTTTCATTTAAGAAGAAAGCGAATGCGTTACCCTGCATGGAAATATTTACTGATTCTGGTTGTTCTGGTAATCAGTACATTATACGCACTGCCTAGTCTATATCCGGATGAGCCCGCTGTTCAAATTTCCGGTGCCAAAGCTGGTACCCAAATTGATCAAAGTGTGGTGAAAAAAGCAGAGCAAATTTTAAAAACAGCAAATATTGCGAGCCATGACAATACTTTTACAAATAATGCTGCCCTATTGCGTGTCAGTTCATCTGAAGCACAGTTAAAGGCAAAAGAAGTATTACGTCGTGACTTAGGTGATGAATATGTTGTCGCCCTAAACCTTGCACCAACCACACCGGAATGGCTGCAAAAGATTGGGGCAAAACCAATGAAACTTGGTTTGGACTTACGTGGTGGTGTCCACTTCTTGCTTGAAGTAGATATGGACAAAGCCGTTGCCCAACGTATGGAAACCTCTGCCACCGATTTGCGTCGTCAGTTCCGTGAAAACAAGATCAAATTTAACAGTCTTGCATTAACAAATAATGTGATCACTGTTCAATTTGCTGACAATGCTGACCGTGATGCAGCAATGGATTTTTTACGTCGTAATGGGAATGAATATACCCAACAGGCATTAGCAAGCTCTACAGGTTCTACTTTAAAGCTTACTTATACCGATGTACGTCGCCAAGAAATTCAGTCATATGCGGTAAATCAGAACTTAACAACATTACGTAATCGTATTAACGAACTTGGTGTTGCAGAAGCATTGGTACAAAGTCAGGGTAGCAACCGTATTGTTGTTGAATTACCGGGTGTACAAGATACAGCTGAAGCTAAACGTGTTTTAGGGCGTACTGCGAACCTCGAATTCCGTTTAGTTTCTGACTTAAATGATCAATATATCGATCCATATACGGGTAAATATAATGGTCAACCTTTACCTCCGGGTACAGAAGTATTTGCTTATGAGTCTTTAGATAGCGGTCGTCAGCTCTTGTTGCAACGTAACCGAATCTTGACTGGTGAGCGTGTTCAAAATGCAAGCTCTGGCTTTAGTCAGGACTCTGGCGGTGCCGAAGTAAATATCACGCTCGACAGCGCTGGCGGTAAGCTGATGTCCGATGCAACCCGTAATGCAGTTGGTAAACGCATGGCGGTATTGTTCATCGAGAACAAGCAAAAAATTAACTATGTCACAGATCCAAAAACTGGTGCACAAACAGAAGTTCGTACGCCATACACTGAGTCTGTAGTCATTAACGCTGCAACAGTTCAAGCTGTTTTAGGTTCGACTTTCCGTATTACCGGTTTAAGTTCTCCTCAAGAAGCATCTGAACTTGCATTAATGCTTCGTGCTGGTGCTTTGGCTGCGCCAATGTACTTTGTTGAAGAGCGTGTAGTAGGTCCAAGCCTTGGTCAAGAAAACATTGATAAAGGTGTATTGTCTACTCAAATCGGCTTCTTGCTTGTTGCAATCTGGATGGTGGTTTTCTTCCGTGTATTCGGTTTAATCGCGAACTTTGCTCTTGTGTTTAACTTGGCAATGATTTTAACCGTGATGTCATGGATTGGAGCTTCCCTCACCTTACCGGGTATTGCCGGTATCGTTATTACCATTGGTATGGCGGTCGATGCGAACGTATTGATATGTGAGCGTATCCGAGAAGAAATGCTCTGGGGGGCCTCACCCAAACAGGCCATTGTGGCCGGTTATGATCGAGCCTATAACACCATTTTTGACTCGAACTTAACCACGTTCCTCGTTGCATTCATTCTGTTTGCAATTGGTACAGGCCCAATCAAAGGTTTCGCCGTGACATTAATGATAGGTATTATTTGTTCGATGTTTACTGCAATTACAGTAACTCGTGCAATCGTACAAATCATTTATGGTAAACGCCGTAATTTGAAAAAGTTGAGCATTTAAGGAGATCGATGATGACTAAAGTGACTCAACAAGATTCAAAACAATATGGTCGTCCGGATGATGCAAAAATCATCCCGTTCATGAAGATTGCTAAACCTGCAGCAATCTTCTCGATCCTTATTACTTTGGCAAGTATTTTCTTTATTGCGACTAAAGGCCTTAACCTCGGTTTGGACTTTACAGGTGGTGTTTCAGCTGAGCTTAACTATGCTCAACCAGCCAATCAGTCTGAAGTTATTCAGGCACTCGATAAAGCTGGTTTTAAAGATGCTGTAGTACAAACCTTAGGTAGTAATAAAGACTTACTTGTGCGCATGCCAGTACAAGAAGTTAAGGTTGAAGACCTTAATAACGCAATCACTAAGGCTGTACAATTACCAAATAATGCTGCCGAAGTTCATAAAGTGGACTCTGTAGGTGGTCAGGTTGGTAACGAGCTCTATGTTCGTTCTGCTGGCGCGGTTGCACTTGCACTTATCTTAATGTTGATCTACGTAACCATCCGCTTTGAGTTCAAACTCGCGATGGGTGCCGTAATGTCTTTATTCCACGACATCATCATTATTATTGGTGCTTTTGCATTATTCCAATGGCCATTTGACCTTACAGTGTTAGCTGCGGTACTTGCTGTTATTGGTTTCTCGCTTAACGATAACATTGTAGTGTCAGACCGTATTCGTGAAAATTTCCGTAAGATTCGCGGTGCGACTCCTCGTGAAATCGTCGATATTGCGTTAACTGAGACTTTACGTCGTACCATTCATACCTCAATGACTTTATTGCTGGTTGTTCTAGCTATGATGTTCTTAGGTGGTGATGGTCTACACTGGTTCTCTGTGGCAATGTTTGTTGGTGTATTTGTCGGTACTTATTCTTCGATTTATATCGGTACTGCATTTGCATTATGGCGTGGTCTTAACCGTCAAGACTTCATTGTTCAGGTTAAGCCTGAATTTGAGGATGAAATTCCTTAAGTTGTCTAAAACAAGACAAATAAAAAACCGCGATTCATTCGCGGTTTTTTTATTTGATTCAAAAATTATTTACGGCGTAATGCATCCGAAATAGCTTCAACCAATTGTTGAGAAATTTCCTGTTTAGATGCTTTCTCCAACTCACGCTTTTTCATGTGATAGCTTTCAGCAAAGAAAACTGTCATCGCATTCTCATCAGAAGCAAATCCAATATCTGCACGTGATACATCATTGCAGGCAATCATGTCTAATTTTTTAGCAACGAGTTTACCTGCCGCATATTCTTCAACATTTTGCGTTTCGGCTGCAAAGCCCACCATAAATGGACGTTTTTCCTGATCTGCGATTGTCGCCACAATATCTGGATTTTTAACCAGGGAAACGTTCAACTCATCCCCTGCTTTCTTAATCTTATGCTCAGCAACTTCTGCTACGCGATAGTCTGCAACTGCTGCAGTCGCAATAAAAATATCACAGCCTGTTTCTAGAGAACTCATACTGACATCGAGCATTTGTCGTGCTGAGGCGACATTTACACGTTGAACACCATTTGGCGTGTCTAAACTTACAGGTCCAGCAATCAGAGTCACTTGCGCACCAGCAGCATAACAAGCAGCGGCTAAAGCAAAACCCATTTTTCCAGTACTATGGTTTGATATATAACGGACAGGGTCAATCGCTTCACGTGTCGGCCCAGCAGTAATAACTACACGCTTACCTGCCAACAGCCCAAATTTCTCAGCGATGGCACGTTGAGCTTGATGGAAATAGCCAGCGACTTGGCGAGCAATTTCTTCTGGCTCAGGCATACGGCCTAAGCCAACATCACCACATGCCTGCTCACCCGCATCCGGCATAATTACATGTACGCCATCTTCGACCAAGGTTTGCAAATTACGTTGTGTAGCTTTAGCAGCCCACATTTGCTGGTTCATCGCTGGAGCTACCCAAACAGCAGATTTTGTTGCCAAAAAGACTGTACTGAGTAAATCATCTGCCAAACCATTCGCAAATTTAGCCAATGTGTCACAGCTTGCAGGTGCAACTAGTAATAAATCAGCCCAACGTGCTAATTCAATATGACCCATACCCGCTTCAGCCGCAGGATCTAGAAGTTCAGTATGAACAGGATTACCAGAAAGAGCCTGAAAAGTTAGTGGTGTAATAAATGCCTGAGCACCATGTGTCATCACCACTCGCACGTCAAAGCCATAATCTTTGAGGCGGCGGACTAAGATGGCACTTTTATAGGCAGCAATTCCGCCAGTAACAGCTAAAACAATGTTTTTATGAGGAATAACGCTTAGATCAAAGCTCACGAACAGGATACCTTTCTGTTGCAGTGGCGCTCACAATAGCATTAAATACGCGCAGACCCAAGATTGATTGGGCAAACAAAATAAAATTTTAAGCGAATAATGTTGGGGAATATGAATACTTCTATTAAAAATTGGCCTGAACAAGAACGGCCAAGAGAACGGTTATTACAACAAGGTCCACAAAGTTTATCAGATGCTGAGCTACTCGCGATTTTTCTTCGCTCAGGTTCACGGCAATATTCAGCAGTCGAGTTATCTCGTTTACTCATTCAGCACTTCGGTAATCTTAATGCCGTGTTTGATGCCTCATTTAGTGAGTTAACTCAATTTAATGGCATTGGGGCAACGAAATATTCACAATTACTGGCAGTCAAAGAACTGGGGCGGCGTTATCTCGATCATCACTTCCAGACAAATAATCTCAGCCTCCATTCATCAGATTTAGTGTTGGATTATCTGCGCTATGAATTAAAAGGCGAAAAACAAGAAGTCTTTGCTGTTTTGTGCCTAGATCCCGAATTAAGAAAGCTTCATTTTAAAAAGCTATTCTTTGGTTCAGTTCAGCATTGCGCAGTTTCGGTCAATCAAACCTTACGCTATGCCTTACAGCAACATGCTTGCCAGCTCGTTATTGCACACAATCATCCCTTTGGTTCTCCACAACCGTCTTCCGAAGATATTGCCTTAACTCAGCAACTTGAACAGGCTTGTCAGCTTGTCGAAATTCGTTTGCTTGACCATTTTATTATCTCACCAGAAGGGAGCTTTTCCTTTGCTGAACAACAACTGCTCAACCCAGCAACAATATCAGTTCAATGATATTGACAAAGTACTACTAAGCCTAGAAGATCAAAACAAAAATAGCGACGTTTAAAATAAAATGATTGTTCGGGAACAGCCTAGTATTTTCAAAGTATTATTCTCTTGGCGAGGCACAATTTTACCTAAAATTTTGCCATCCCTAGGCGTTGTGATGCTGATCTCGGCAATCATTGGTGGAGTCGAATACATCAATCTTTATCGCTTTCCAGAGATTCCTTTGGTTGGCTTCACGCTCATTGGTGTCGTACTTTCTATTTTTTTAGGATTTAAAAATACTGCGTGTTATGACCGTTGGTGGGAAGCTCGAAAATTATGGGGCGTTTTGATTGCAACGTCACGCCATTTTGACCGTGACTGCCGTATTTTAACTCAAGCTCGCCGTGAGCGTGTTATTCAACATGTGATTGTTTTTGCTAATGTATTGCGTGACCGTTTACGTCGTCAGACGGCGAACCCAACTGAGTTAATTCAAACCAGTGGTATGAGTCAGCAAGCACTCACTCAACTCTACCAACAAAATAATGCCCCTCAGTACACGCTCAGCCTCATTCACTGGGAATTGTTGCAGGCACTTAAAGAAGGTGAAATTTCTGACATCATTTATGCACAAATGAATAAAAATGTTGCCGACTTAAGCGTCGTACAAACTGGCTGTGACCGAATTGCCAATACACCCATTCCATTTGCCTATTCAGTTTTGCTTAACCGCACAGTCTATTTTTTCTGTTTTATGTTGCCGTTTAGTCTGGGGTCATTGCTTGGATTAGCAACACCTTTACTCGTCGGAATTTTGGCATACACATTTTTGGGTCTGGATGCTCTAAGCTCTGAAATTGAAGAGCCTTTCGGTACGCAAAGTAATGACTTACCGCTAGATGCTATGGTGCGTAGTATCGAGATTGAGCTATTAGGGACGCTCGGTAAACCTACTCCACCACCCATTCAGGCTCAAGATAACAACTTACTGTAAAGAGTTTAAACAAAACGTTCCCAAATCCCATACTGCTTATCAGTGAGTTTAGGCGTATTTCCGAGTTTAATCCATGGCATATTTTCACCATGAAAATCACTGCCAATTGAAACTGCCAACTGATATTGTTCAATCATTCGATCAATCATCTGGCGAGTAGATAGAGGTTCCATCGGTGGAGGTAACTCAATTGCGTCTCCACCTGAAGTTGCGAACAATTCGATTAAATAACGAACGTTGGTTGCAGATAAATCATAACGCGTCGGATGTGCTAATACTGCGAAGCCTTTACTTTGATGAATCACATCAATGGTTTCTTTTAAGCCTAGTCCTTCAAACTTTACAAAAGCACGTTTTCCTTCTTTTAAGAAACGATCAAATGCTTGTTGAGGACGAGTCACGACATTTTTCTCGACCAATGTTTTAGCAATATGAGTTCTTGTTACCCTATCCGCCTGATTTTCTACTTTGGCAAGAACATCATCATAAATCTGAAAACCAATACATTTTTCTAATAGCTCACAAATCACTTTAGCTCTTTGCGCTCTAATTCTTTTTTGTTGTTCTAATGCTTCTAAAATTGGTGCTTCATCTTGCATATTTAAAGCAACAATATGTACACCATAACTCTTCTTAGTGGTTGGGCGCGACCATTGACTAGAAATCTCTGCGCCAGAAATAATATTTAAATCATGGCCTTGTGCAGCAATTTTTGCACGCTGCAACCCATCCATTGTATCGTGGTCAGTCAAAGCCAACGTATGCAAGTTCACATCAATAGCAGCTTGCACCAGCAATTCCGGAGACAAAGTTCCATCAGAAATATTGCTATGTGTATGTAAATCTATGCCTTGCATCTTTTATACTATGCCATTCGCCAAACCTGATCAGATACTCTAACATGAAAGCACTTCTGGACTTTGTTCCATTAATTATTTTCTTCTATTTATATAAAACAGTTGATCCAACTGACACCCAGCATCCTTTACTGAAACTGATCGGGTCTGCTGGTGGTGCCGATAATAATAATATTCTTGTAGCGACGACTGGCTTAATTATTTCAATGCTTGTGGTATATGGTGCCCTATTCGTTTTCCAAAAATTCCGTCTTGACAAACAACAGTGGTTTGTATTGTTTATGACTGTCATTTTTGGTGGTATCACCCTCATGTTAAGTGACGATTTCTATATTCGTCTTAAAGCTGCGATTTTAAATTTAGTTTTTGCAGGCGCATTCTTGGTTTCACCTTGGTTTGGTAAAGACCGTAAACCACTCATTCAACGCTTATTTGACCCTATTTTAGATTTGAGTGAAAAAGGTTGGAAAAACCTCAATTTTGCTTGGGCTGCGATGTTTGTTGTGATGTCTTGTCTGCATGTATTCTTCGCATTTTTATTTCACGGTGGAAAATATTGGGGCGAATTTACTGCATTTGGTGACATGATCGTGATGTTTTCATTTATCATTATTCAGTTCATTATTTTACGCAAACATTTTAAGTCACCAGACGCTTAAAGTGCTTCCAGATTGATTATAGAGATACGATTACATGCCTTTTTTTGTTCTAAGCTGTACCGATAACGAAGGAACTTTAGAAAAACGCTTGGCAGTACGCCCTCAGCATATCGAACGCTTACAAAAACTCGATGATGAAGGCCGCCTTGTTACAGCGGGTGCTATGCCAAAAGATCCTAATGATCCGCAAGCAGGCTTCTATGGTAGCACCATGATTGTTGAATTCGACAGTCGCGAAGCATTAGATGAATGGTTAAAAGAAGAACCATTTCTTAAAGAAGGTATTTATGCTCACGTTGATGTAAAACCGTTTAATAAAGCATTTCCAAAAGGGTAATCGCATGCAGCTTGCAATCAAAAGCTTTCTTGGCTTGTGTTTGATATGTTCAACTGCTGGAGCAGTTGAACCTGCTGCGACACCAGCAACTCCTTCCCCAAGTGCGCCTTCAACTCAAGCCGCTAAACCAGCTCCAACATCTACAACTGGAGTCAAAACAGTAGCGACGACGGCACCAACTGCAACACAACCACTTACAGCAGAACAGCTCGCAAAGAACAAGCAACAGCAAGACGCAAAAATCAAAGCCTTAGTCCAAGATCAAGCATCTCGCTTAAAACAGCTAGAACATGCCAACCTTGAAGCGCTAGCCCAGAACCAAGAGTTACAGCTAAAAAATGATAATCTCTCTGTTCAGGTTCAAGTCTTACAAAGCGAACGAAGTGCGCAAATGTTTTTATATGGCGCTGTTACCTTAGCGGGTGGTGTATTGCTAGGTTTCTTTATTGCTAGTTATATTCATACAAAACGTCGACGCCAGTGGTAATACCAAGCGATCTATTAAATTCAATGAACGTATCAAACCGTATCCAAACAGCAGAGCTGGACTGGGAATTTGTCGATGGTATCGAGATTCCCATTTCTAAACAATTTGGTGATGTCTACTTTTCTAAAGATAATGGCCTACTTGAAACACGACATGTTTTTCTAAATGGTAATGACTTATCAGAACGATTAGCCAATTTAAAAGATTTTGAATATTTCAGTGTAGGAGAAACTGGTTTTGGTACAGGTTTAAATATTCTTGCACTCTGGCAACTTTGGCAGCAAGTTCGTCCTGATAATCAAAGCCATTTACATGCAATTAGCATAGAAAAATTTCCATTAAGTAAAGCTGATCTTATTCGCGCTTTAAATGTCTGGGATGAACTTAAACCGCTTGCAGAGCAGTTAATTGAACAATATCCCCTGCCTATTGCAGGATGTCATCGTTTAACTTTCCCTAAAGAACGTTTTAGCATCGATTTATGGCTTGGAGATGCGCAAGAAATTTTTCCAAGCATGGCTAAAACTAAAGCTGTGAATGCCTGGTTTTTAGATGGCTTTGCACCGTCTTGCAACCCAGACATGTGGGAACAAAATGTTTTAAACAATATTGTCCGTCTTTCAGATTATGGCACCACATTTGCCTCTTTTAGTGTTGCTGGCATTCTAAAACGTGGACTAAAAGCACATGGTATAGATATTTCTCGTCCACGTGGTTTTGGGCATAAACGAGAAATGCTCAAAGCGGTCTGGAGTCTACCTGAATCTGATGAAGATTCCTTAGAATTAGATCAAACTCACGCATTGGCTACAGAGCAACAGCATATTGCGATTATAGGGGCTGGTGTAGCAGGTTTAAGCACGGCGTGGGCATTTGCAACACGTGGCCACCAAGTGACCTTATACGAGCAAAACAATGCATTATCGGGTGCCTCTGGAAACCCTTTGGCATTACTTAATCCGAAACTATGCCCAATTGAACAAAGTCATGAACATCTCATGACCTTAAGTTGGCAACATGCTTTAAATTTTTATAAAAATTTCAAAGCATTCCGTCCACTTCAAATTCAACAAATTGCATTGAAAAATGCAGATGAACTTCTCGATTTGGTAAATCAGTATCCAGCTCAAGTTGTTACTAACTCAGCGAACTCACTTGAAACTGATTACTCAAGCATATTACTAACTGAGGCTGGTTCCGTTTCACCACATCAATTACGTGATGAAATTTTGCAGCATCCATATATCAATCTCAAAATTGCCCATGTCACAGCACTTGTTTCTTCTGAAAATAAAGTTCAATTGCAAACCAATAATCAAATTATTGCAGAAGCAGATCATGTCGTTGTGTGCTGTGCTCGAGAAAGTGCTGCCTTATTTGACAGCTATCCGCAGTTAAAACCAATACGTGGACAAGTGAGCTGGGTTGATAATACGTTTGCTCCTCTGCCTTTAAATGAAGCTTATAGCTATGGCGGCTATTGCATGCAACTTGACGCCTCACAGATGATTTTAGGCGCGTCTTTCTACCCAAATCGTGAAGATCAAGATGTACTTCCCGAAGACCATGTGCATAACTTTGAATTAATCCACAGTGTATTCCCTGAATATGCTGAAAAGTTACCATCAACTTCGGCATGGCAAGGGCGTGCATCTATACGGGCACAAAGCTTGGATTATTTTCCTCTAGTTGGAAAAATGCAGGATAATAGCCGAATTGCTACTTTTGCTGGGCTTGGCTCTAAAGGCTTCTTATTTGCCCCGCTATGCAGTGAAATCTTAGTTGCTCAAATATTAGGAGAAGCTTGTCCAGTACCAGACCGCCTATTACAAAAATTGAATCCTCAACGGTTCCAAAAGAAAGTGAAACCTAAAAAGCCTTATTTTAAACCGCAATAATTCATTTCAATAAAAAAGCACCCGAAGGTGCTTTTTTTATGCGCCCTGCTCTAGAGGCAAGCCAGCATCACGAGCTGCACGTGTCCCGCCCATCAGCACGACATATTCACGCGAGGCATCCAATCCTTCTAGTTTCTCAGCTGCACGAGGAGCTTTGCTACCACCACCACATAAAATATAAATCGGCTGACCCGCAGAGACCTGGTTCAAAATATCAGCATTCAAATCATTAATTGGGCGATTCACCGCACCTTTAACATGCCCTTCTGCATAAGCATTAGTATCACGGACATCCCAGATAACAGCATTTTCTGGGAATTCAAATGTTGTAATTTCTTGTTTACGGATCATTGTGCACTCCTTTGATGTAAACAACACTTGGCAAATGAAGAAAACCCTCTTAGCATCTCAAATATTCTTTCACTTTGTAAAGGTCTAAACTATGCCTTCTTTCGATATTGTCTCTGAATTAGAGTTATTTGAAGTTAATCATGCTGTACAAAACACACAAAAAGAGATTGCAACACGCTTTGACTTCCGTGGTCACGATGTTTCTATCGAATTAAATGAAAAAAATAAAGAAATCAAAATCAGTACCGAAAGTGATTTCCAGTGTGAACAAGTTTATAACATGTTAGAAAATCATTTTTATAAACGTAAAATTGATGTTCAAGCACTTGATCCACAAAAAGCTGCGGCTTCAGGCAAAAACTTTGTACAAGTCATTAAACTTAAAGATGGTCTTGACTCTGATACTGCAAAAAAAATTAATAAAGCCATTAAAGAAAGTGGCGTTAAAGTGCAATCTTCTATTCAAGGCGACAAAATTCGTGTGACTGATAAAAAGCGTGACACCTTACAACAAGTCATGACTTTTTTACGTGAACAACAATTCGGTGTGCCATTACAGTTTAATAACTTTAAAGATTAATATCTTGTCGGCCATTTAAAGCTAAGGTAATCCCATGTCTCAATCCAACCGTCTATCAAAACTGGTAAAAGCAACTTCAAAATTCCCTAAAGGCATTCGGAGCACGCTTTGGAGCAAGGCGTTTGGTCGTATCGTACCAATGGTGGGTACAGCAAATATCCGCTATCTGGAAGTAGACTCAAACCACGTTACTGTCCGTTTAGATAACCAAAAAAATATGCAGAATCATATTAAAGGCGTCCACGCTGCGGCTATGGCTCTTTTAGCAGAAACTGCAACAGGTTTTCTAACCGGTTTACATATTCCCGATAATCGAATTTTATTAATCAAATCATTACATGTAGATTATTTAAAAGTGGTTGAAGGCGGTTTGACTGCTACAGCAACATTGTCTGTTGAACAACAAAAGTTTATTGCAGATAATGAGAAAGGCGAACTTGTGATTCCTGTTACTGTGATTGATGATGCAGGCAATGAACCAATTCAATGCCAAATGCTCTGGGCATGGTTACCTAAACGTAAGAAATAATAACTAATCTAAAGTATTTTTAGACGGTTATTTACCTCAAGATATAAAACTAATATTTTGTATCTTGAGGTTAAAAATGAAAAAAATATTAATTCTTTCCTCTTTATTTACCAGTTTAATATTTACAACTGTAAGTTCTCACGCGACTGAACCCAGCATTAAAACCAGTAAAGTAACTTCAGCTAAATCAGAAGCTATTGATAAAGTAAGTGCTCAAAACAAAAGAATAGTGACCGACTTTTATGAAGGTGTGTTTTTAAAACATAAAGTCAAAGAATATGCAGACCGCTATATTGGTCAACAATACATTCAGCACAATCCTAATGTGCCAGATGGTAAAGCACCTTTCGTTAATTTCTTCACTGAAAAATTCCAAAAGAATCCTCAAGCTAAAAATGAGATTAAACGTGCGATTGCTGAAGGTAATCTTGTCGTTTTACATGTTCATTCCACTGAAAACGAAAAAGATCGAGGAAGAGCGATTGTTGATATATTCCGTGTTGAAAATGGAAAAATCGTAGAGCATTGGGATGTGATACAAAATATTCCTGAGCAAAGCAAAAATACAAATACGATGTTTTAATTTCTAAAAACTCATTTTTCTTTTGAATAAAGATTAAAGCCTGAATACGGATATTCAGGCTTTCTGATTCTTATTGAGTTTCCAAAAACTTTTGTCTCGCTTCTTCAGGTATTTGACGCTTATTACCTTTTACATCTACTGCTACAAAGGTAAAGACTCCTTCAGTAATGCGTATTGGTTCACGAGAGTCATCATGACTATCCCAAACTTCAATTTGCATCTGAATAGAAGTATTTCCAACTTTTAAGATCTTGGTATAGCAGCTAATGACAAAGCCAACTTTTACCGGAACCAAAAAGGTCATTTGATTAATAGAAATCGTAGCACAGCGACCACGACTGAAACGTTCTGCGTGAATTGCTCCAGCTAAGTCCATTTGTGACACAATCCATCCACCAAATACATCACCACTCCAGTTTGTATCTGCTGGCATGGCAATCGTTTGTAAGGATAAAATTCCTTCTGGTTTGGTATAAGCTTCTGACCCCTTAGCTCCCGAAATTCGTTTGAAGTTGTTGATCGAGCCACTGTTGCAATTCAGGCGCACGTAATGCACCGCTAATACGCGCGACCTCTGTCGTTTTATTCATTAAGACAAGTGTCGGAATACTTCTCACATGAAAAGCTTGGCTCAAGCGAGGAGATTCTTCGGTATTAATCTTGGCAAAGATAACGCCTGGATTTTGTTTTGCGACCTGCGCAAAATGTGGAGCCATCATTTTACAAGGTCCGCACCATTCTGCCCATAAGTCTATAAGAATAGGTAAATCACTATTCGTGATGTAGTTACTAAAATTTTGCTCATTTAGCTCAATAGGTGCAAGCGGTAGTAATGGCTGATGACATTGCCCACAGCTTGGTTGCTCTGGAAGTTTTTCTTCCGGAACTCGGTTTTTAGCACCACACGATGCACATACAATAATCATTTACATCACTCCTATATGCTGATGTAAAAATTCTAATTGGGTTGTCACTGCTTTTTCAAACCATGAACCGTGATAGATATCAAAATGTTTCATATCCCATTCATGATAACTCACAAAAGGCGCAATATTTGTCGCAGCTTCACGGCTTGACTCAATAGGAATAAGCGAATCTTTTTGAGCAGCAATAAATAAAACAGGAATATTAATCTGGCGCACAACTTGGATTGGACGGTATCGCATCAGATTAAAAAAGACACGAGCAGGAACTTCCCCACTCCAATAATAATCAGGATTTACAATCGATAAATAGCCGTAATAACTATCAGCCGTAGGCATAAAGCATAGGTTATGTTGATCAACAACAGGTAATCTCTTTGGATTAAGCCCCATCTTTGATCCCATATAATCCTGACTCGATAGCTTTAATGCTTGGGGATAGCGCTGCAAAGGATAGAGCTTGGCAGTTTCAGCGCCATCTACATAAGGAATTTGTACTAAAACCGCTTGAATATTCTTTAACTCAGAAGCCAGGCTTAGTGCATATCCCCCACTTAAAGAAGTTCCCCAAAGCACAATCCTTCGGTTATCTACGAGTTTACAAGTCGAAGCATACTGAATCACTGTCTTCCAATCTTCTAATTGTGAATTGATGGAGACCATTTCTCTAGGCTTGCCAGTACTGCCACCCCAATATCTGTAATCAAATAAAATAACAGCGTAACCTGCTTGAGCAAATCGCTGGGCATACTGAATAAGTTTAAATTGACGCAATCCGGCAAAACCATGCGCCATGATAATTACCGCAGATTTATTATTTGTTTTTGGAATATAAAAGTCAGCTGCGATCATTTCCTGATCACATGGAACATATAAAGGCTCAACCGTATAAGCGTGCATATGTGCTCCGTGGCATTATGGTCGAAGTAATGAATTTACAAAAAACATCCTGATCGCCTTTTAAAAATCTAGAGCTGTTCTATGACATAAGTTTTATCTATGTAGGAACAACGTTTTAGTGTCTTGTATCTCAGGTTAAGCTTAATGCTATGATACAGCATAAGAGGTTTTGTTAAATTTTGGAGTGACGAAATGTCAGATAATGTTGGTTTCGCAGGTCAAATTGGTCCAGAACACGTTGGCCAAGTTGTAGAAAAAGGATTTAAATCTATTATTAATAACCGACCAGATATGGAAGGCGGCCCAGAACAACCTACAAGCGCTCAGATTGAAGAAGCAGCACGTCAAGTAGGCTTAGACTATGTTTATCAACCTGTTGTAGCTGGACAGATTACTGAGCTAGATGTACGTACTTTTGCTAATCATTATAATGAATTGCCAAAACCTGTACTCATGTTCTGCCGTACAGGAAACCGTTCAAATAATCTATATCAATTAGCAAAACAAATGGATTTATTAGACGACTAAGTTTAAGAAATTGGCACTCTTTAAAACCCTATTTTCTTTTTTAAAGTAGGGTTTTTTGATAAATTATTTTGCATATCTCTGCACGAACTCAACAGAACTAAAAATAATATTAATTTAGAGTATTTATATCTTTTGATTCATTTATTAATTTTCTATGAATAAATTTATTTTCATTCTTTTAAGCTGTTTAATCATTAGCGCATGCTCCTCAATGCAGGTAAAACCTACTGTCGGAGTAACGATGGGTACACGCATTTAATCAGTTACTCTGCCTATAAATATCATGAGCAACCTCATGAAATATATGTTATTTTATAAATCTAAAAAATTATTTTAAATAACTTATCATTTTAATGGGGATAATCATGAAACTTACTCAAGGAGTATGTGGAGTTACTTTGGCTGCTTTTTTGACAGCTTGTGGTGGGGGGGGCAATGATGGCTACTATAATCAAAATTCAAATTCTGGTTCTACAACAACACCAACCACTCCATCACCAGATCAGGAGTTAGCAACCTTAGTTTTAAATAATGTAAAACAAGAAGGTAAATATCTATTTGGTGCCTATGATCTTAATGATGAAAAGCTATCAAAAGGTTATATTGATCATGCACTAGATACCTTCGCTCAAGGACCACTTAAGTTAACCTTAGACATTCGAAAAGTAGATCTAACTAAGTACTCCGATCACTATCGAGATAAATGTTTTATCAAGAGTACTACAGACTACCGCGCCTGCTATGTATTTAAAGGGGAAGAAATAAAAACTTTACTCACTGGATATAATGATTGGGATTTTGATATTACAGCAGATGATTTAAAAAATATTAAACTGGCAAACGACAATATATCTCCGAACTTACAGGACTATCAATCAAATACCAGAATTTATATTTTTGAAAATGAAAATAATGATAAAAACTTTCAAGATGTAACTATTACAGGTGCGTTTGCTTATCCTTTCCAACAGTCATGGGGACTTGAACAAACCAAGCAAAAAAGATTCGTATTAATTAATGCTGCCACAAGTGATTATAAAATTACGACAACCGCTCTAGTTCAAGATCCAGAGACTGGCCAACCAACTGAAAAAGAAGTAACCACGGGTGCAATGAGTGTCTATAAAGATAATACATCAATTGATGGTGATCTCTGTGTAGTTCAAGGTGGTTCTGGTTTCAACGTACTCATTAATGACAATCCTAATGTCCCTTTTGCAGAGCCAATTTCATTTGTTGTGAACTCAACTCCTGGTAATACGAACAATGCGACGTATAAAGTAATGGCTAATAATCACCAAATATTGAGCCTACCAAGTATTACTAGCCTTGAAGGAAGCCGAGTTGAAAATGAATCACCAACAACGAATGCACAGAAATTTAATGGTAGTATTTATTTAGAAGGACAAAATATTTTTACTTTCAAACAAAGCTTGAATGGAACTACATTAGACTTTAAGCATGTTATTAATGGGATAAGCATTGAAGGTCAATCTATTAATCAAAATGGGACTGTTTCAACAACCCTAAAAACACCTTTTATGCAAAAATTTACATTTTAAAGCTAAATAATTAGGACGAAACCCTCTGTTTAAGAGGGTTTTTCTATATATTCTAAATATCTATTAAAATAGCTTAATGACAATGTTCGATATTATTATCATTGGCGCAGGTACTGCTGGTATTAGCGCATACAAAGAAGCCGTTAAACATACCAACAATATTTTAATTATAAATGATGGACCATGGGATACTACTTGTGCCCGGGTAGGCTGTATGCCAAGTAAAGTTCTCATCTCTACAGCAAACCGTATGTTTGACATTCAAAATGCTCAAGAGGTTGCTTTAGATGTATCTGCAAATATTAATACTGATCAAGTAATGCAGCATGTACAAACTTTACGTGACAGATTTACACAAGCAACTTTAAAAGATGTAGATCAATGGCCGACTGAGCATAAAATTTCTGGCAAAGCACATTTTATTGATGCACAAACTGTAGAAGTTAACGGAAAACATTACAAATCAAAAAGTTTTATTCTGGCGGTTGGTTCAACCCCTAATTATGATCAAACTTGGAAGCAAGAATTAGGAAACCGGCTTATAACAACAGACCAAATATTTGAGTTAAAAACACTTCCTAAATCTATTGCTGTAATTGGTAGCGGTGTAATCGCTCTTGAGATCGCACAAGCTATGCATCGCCTAGGTGTAGAAACAACTATCTTCGCTCGCAGTAAACGAATTGGAATTCTAACTAGTTCTAGACTTCAACAGCTTGCTCAAAAAGAGCTAGGAAAAGAATTAACAATTCTATTCGAGACTTTACCGAGTGAAGTTAAATGCAGTCAGGAAAACGCTGTATTAACTTACCAGCTTGATGAAACAGAGAAAACTCTCGAAGTTGAATATGTTTTAGCTGCAACCGGCCGTACAAGTTTAATTGATACTTTAAAACTAGAAAATATCGATAATTCATTCAAAGATATTAAGTTATTACCTGTAAATGCTAAAACTAAGCAGCTAGATACATATCCAATTTTTGTTGTCGGTGACGCTTACACCTCAACGCCACTACAACATGAAGCAGCACATGAAGGTAAAAAAGTTGTTTATAACTGTTTAAATTATCCACAGGTAAACTCAGTTAAGACGCTTACTCCATTAGGAATTGTCTTTAGTCATCCTGAAATGGCGATCGTAGGTCAAAGTTATAAGCAATTAAAAGATGAAAGTATAGATTTTATTACAGGCGAAGCCTCCTATGAACGACAAGGAAGAGCTATAGTTCTTGGAAAAAATAAAGGTGCTATTGAAGTTTATATTGAACGGGAAAGCCAAATGCTTCTCGGTGCTGAGCTATTTACAGAAGCAACTGAACATATGGCTCATTTATTAAGCTGGATAATCAGTGAAGAATTAACGCTAAATGATATTCTAGAGAAACCCTTTTATCACCCGACTTTAGAAGAAGGTCTTCGAACTGCTCTAAAGCATGCGCGTAGACAACTGAAATAATCAATTTTAGAAGAGCCCTTTATTAATTAAATTGGCTCTTCTCTACTTCCACTTGCTTTCATTAATTCATTTGATGGGAAATAACCGCAACTAATGAAGCATTCTTTTCAGATGAACTAGTATATATCCATGTCTCTAAAGGCTTCCCATTTTTAGAAATAATATAATTTGTCGTGGTCAAATTCTTACCTTTAAATACTTCTTTTTTGTAAGTTAGGCCCGTAGATTCTGGAGGTAACCAGCTTTCTAAATTCTTCTGAATTTCAGTTGAATTTCCTTTATTTATAAATAATGAACATACGCCATTATCGAGTTGAGTAATAACAAATTTTCCTTCAGAGGAACTTATCATCCATGCATGACCATTATAATCTTTTAAAAAATGTGCAGCATATTCATCAGGCATTTGGATAAATCCCATATTTTTTGCTTGTTTATTTATTAATTCAGGGTTTCCTCTAGAACTTACACAAATATTTAAAAAGGCTTTTGTACTATACAAACTTTTCACAGTTTCATTAGCATATATAGAACTACAACTGAGTATTGTAAACAATATGAAGGAAAATATTTTAAATTCTGAAAATTTCATGATTAATACTCTTATTATCATTTTAAATAATGTGATTTATATCATAATTCATTCTAAAGTTACTCGGGGATTTAGTTTTTTTATCACAATAAAAAACACCCCCATTCATTAGAACGGGGGTGTTTAGAATAATGAGCTGGCGATGACTTACTCTCACATGGGTAACCCCACACTACCATCAGCGCTAAGAGGTTTCACTTCTGAGTTCGGGAAGGGATCAGGTGGTTCACTCTTGCTATGGTCGCCAGCACAACTGGTATGGATACTTGCTTCGTTTTATTCACTGTGTGATACGTTGCGTTTTCCAAATCTTTACAGATGGGCTGATTGGTCTGATTTTTCGTTGTTCATTTTAGCTAGTAGTATAACTAAATCAAGTTGCTTTGCATGTTTATGAATCGATTGATGCTTCATATACAACTGCTTGGGTGTTGTATAGTCAAGCCTCACGAGCAATTAGTATTGGTCAGCTTCACATATCACTATGCTTCCACATCCAACCTATCAACGTCCTAGTCTCGAACGGCTCTTTAGAGGAATAAATTCCTAGGGAAATCTTATCTTGAGGTAGGCTTCCCGCTTAGATGCTTTCAGCGGTTATCCCTTCCGAACATAGCTACCCGGCGATGCGACTGGCGTCACAACCGGTACACCAGAGGTTCGTCCACTCTGGTCCTCTCGTACTAGGAGCAGATCCTCTCAAATTTCCAGCGCCCACGGTAGATAGGGACCGAACTGTCTCACGACGTTCTAAACCCAGCTCGCGTACCTCTTTAAATGGCGAACAGCCATACCCTTGGGACCTGCTTCAGCCCCAGGATGAGATGAGCCGACATCGAGGTGCCAAACACCGCCGTCGATATGAACTCTTGGGCGGTATCAGCCTGTTATCCCCAGAGTACCTTTTATCCGTTGAGCGATGGCCCTTCCATACAGAACCACCGGATCACTAAGACCTACTTTCGTACCTGCTCGACTTGTGGGTCTCGCAGTTAAGCGCGCTTTTGCCTTTATACTCTACGCGTGATTTCCGACCACGCTGAGCGCACCTTCGTACTCCTCCGTTACTCTTTAGGAGGAGACCGCCCCAGTCAAACTACCCACCAGACACGGTCCTCGTCCCGGATAACGGGACAGAGTTAGAACCTCAACATTACCAGGGTGGTATTTCAAGGACGGCTCCATTGGAACTAGCGTTCCAACTTCAAAGCCTCCCACCTATCCTACACAAGTAAGGTCAAAGTTCAGTGTCAAGCTGCAGTAAAGGTTCACGGGGTCTTTCCGTCTAGCCGCGGGTACACTGCATCTTCACAGCGATTTCGATTTCACTGAGCCTCTGCTGGAGACAGCGCCGCCATCATTATGCCATTCGTGCAGGTCGGAACTTACCCGACAAGGAATTTCGCTACCTTAGGACCGTTATAGTTACGGCCGCCGTTTACTGGGGCTTCGATCAAGAGCTTCGCTTACGCTAACCCCATCAATTAACCTTCCAGCACCGGGCAGGCATCACACCCTATACGTCCACTTTCGTGTTTGCAGAGTGCTATGTTTTTAATAAACAGTTGCAGCGGCCTGGTTTCTGCGGCTGTCGTCAGCTCAGGAAGCAAGTTCCATCACCAACAACAGCGTACCTTCTCCCGAAGTTACGGTACCATTTTGCCTAGTTCCTTCAGCAGAGTTCTCTCAAGCGCCTTGGTCTACTCGACCTGACCACCTGTGTCGGTTTCGGGTACGATTCCTGTGTAACTGAAGCTTAGAGACTTTTCCTGGAAGCATGGTATCAGCCACTTCACTGTACAAGTACAGCTTGCTATCGGATCTCAGTATAGAGTACCCCGGATTTGCCTAAGATACATACCTACATCCTTCCACCTGGACAACCAACGCCAGGCTGACTTAACCTTCTCCGTCCTCTCATCGCATTACACAGAAGTATTGGAATATTAACCAATTTCCCATCGACTACGCCTTTCGGCCTCGCCTTAGGGGTCGACTCACCCAGCCCCGATTAACGTTGGACTGGAACCCTTGGTCTTTCGGCGAACGGGTTTTTCACCCGTTTTGTCGTTACTCACGTCAGCATTCGCACTTCTGATACCTCCAGCATACTTCTCAATACACCTTCATCGGCTTACAGAACGCTCCCCTACCACTTGACTAATGTCAAATCCGCAGCTTCGGCACATAGTTTTAGCCCCGTTACATCTTCCGCGCAGGCCGACTCGACTAGTGAGCTATTACGCTTTCTTTAAAGGGTGGCTGCTTCTAAGCCAACCTCCTAGCTGTCTATGCCTTCCCACATCGTTTCCCACTTAACTATGATTTTGGGGCCTTAGCTGGCGGTCTGGATTGTTTTCCTCTTGACTACGGACGTTAGCACCCGCAGTCTGTCTCCCGGATAGTACTCATAGGTATTCGGAGTTTGCATCGGTTTGGTAAGTCGGGATGACCCCCTAGCCGAAACAGTGCTCTACCCCCTATGGTATTCGTCCGAGGCGCTACCTAAATAGCTTTCGGGGAGAACCAGCTATCACCAGGCTTGATTAGCCTTTCACCCCTATCCACAAGTCATCCCCTGGCTTTTCAACGACAGTGGGTTCGGTCCTCCAGTTAGTGTTACCCAACCTTCAACCTGCTCATGGATAGATCGCCTGGTTTCGGGTCTATACCCAGCAACTAAACGCCCTATTAAGACTCGATTTCTCTACGGCTCCCCTATACGGTTAACCTCGCTACTGAATATAAGTCGCTGACCCATTATACAAAAGGTACGCAGTCACACCACGAAGGTGCTCCCACTGCTTGTATGCATGCGGTTTCAGGATCTATTTCACTCCCCTCACAGGGGTTCTTTTCGCCTTTCCCTCACGGTACTGGTTCACTATCGGTCAGTCAGGAGTATTTAGCCTTGGAGGATGGTCCCCCCATATTCAGACAAGGTTTCACGTGCCTCGCCCTACTCGTCATCATTATGTGTGCCCTTTCGTGTACGGGAATATCACCCTCTACGTTCGCACTTCCCAGAGCGTTCCACTAAAACACACATAACTTAATGGGCTGATCCCCGTTCGCTCGCCGCTACTGAGGGAATCTCAATTGATTTCTTTTCCTAAGGGTACTGAGATGTTTCACTTCCCCTCGTTCGCCTTGCAACACTATGTATTCATGTTGCAATACCTACCTTAAAGTAGGTGGGTTCCCCCATTCAGAAATCTCCGGATCAAAGGATATTTGCCGCCTCCCCGGAGCTTTTCGCAGGCTATCACGTCTTTCATCGCCTCTGACTGCCAAGGCATCCACCACATGCACTTAATTACTTGACTATACAACCCCAAACAGTCGTCAACACCTACAAGTGAGTGTTGTCCGTGCGATTCTTCATCGCTACTATCTGTTGTTTGTGTACTTAAACACTGTACAGCTTCAATCTAAATTCATATACCAAAACGCTTGATTCAGTTAATTTGCTAGTTCTCAATTCATCTAGATTAATTGCTTAATCTAAACTCTTGAGTGAACAATTTATTTCAGACTCAATTTTGCCAATCTGTTAATGAATAAACACGCCTTCGTCAGGTCATGCTTAATACCGTGATACTTAAATCACAGAAGTTAATAAACCAAGACCGAAATCTCTATTTACTAATTTCTGTAATCCGAACTTCTCTTAAGTTCTGGTGGAGACTAGGAGAGTCGAACTCCTGACCTCCTGCGTGCAAAGCAGGCGCTCTACCAACTAAGCTAAGTCCCCAGCTTACATCATCAGTCATGTATCTTTTATCTATAACTTCAACCAGTCAAAGTCATGGTGGGTCTGACAAGACTTGAACTTGTGACCCCACGCTTATCAAGCGTGTGCTCTAACCAACTGAGCTACAGACCCTCAGATACATCTATGAAGAACAACTTGTTGTGGATTCTTACCAATCGTCAATCTTTCGTTAAGGAGGTGATCCAGCCGCAGGTTCCCCTACGGCTACCTTGTTACGACTTCACCCCAGTCATCGGCCACACCGTGGTAACCGCCCTCTTTGCAGTTAGGCTAGCTACTTCTGGTGCAACAAACTCCCATGGTGTGACGGGCGGTGTGTACAAGGCCCGGGAACGTATTCACCGCGGCATTCTGATCCGCGATTACTAGCGATTCCGACTTCATGGAGTCGAGTTGCAGACTCCAATCCGGACTACGATCGGCTTTTTGAGATTAGCATCCTATCGCTAGGTAGCAACCCTTTGTACCGACCATTGTAGCACGTGTGTAGCCCTGGCCGTAAGGGCCATGATGACTTGACGTCGTCCCCGCCTTCCTCCAGTTTGTCACTGGCAGTATCCTTAAAGTTCCCGACATTACTCGCTGGCAAATAAGGAAAAGGGTTGCGCTCGTTGCGGGACTTAACCCAACATCTCACGACACGAGCTGACGACAGCCATGCAGCACCTGTATGTAAGTTCCCGAAGGCACCAATCCATCTCTGGAAAGTTCTTACTATGTCAAGGCCAGGTAAGGTTCTTCGCGTTGCATCGAATTAAACCACATGCTCCACCGCTTGTGCGGGCCCCCGTCAATTCATTTGAGTTTTAGTCTTGCGACCGTACTCCCCAGGCGGTCTACTTATCGCGTTAGCTGCGCCACTAAAGCCTCAAAGGCCCCAACGGCTAGTAGACATCGTTTACGGCATGGACTACCAGGGTATCTAATCCTGTTTGCTCCCCATGCTTTCGCACCTCAGCGTCAGTGTTAGGCCAGATGGCTGCCTTCGCCATCGGTATTCCTCCAGATCTCTACGCATTTCACCGCTACACCTGGAATTCTACCATCCTCTCCCACACTCTAGCTAACCAGTATCGAATGCAATTCCCAAGTTAAGCTCGGGGATTTCACATTTGACTTAATTAGCCGCCTACGCGCGCTTTACGCCCAGTAAATCCGATTAACGCTTGCACCCTCTGTATTACCGCGGCTGCTGGCACAGAGTTAGCCGGTGCTTATTCTGCGAGTAACGTCCACTATCTCTAGGTATTAACTAAAGTAGCCTCCTCCTCGCTTAAAGTGCTTTACAACCATAAGGCCTTCTTCACACACGCGGCATGGCTGGATCAGGCTTGCGCCCATTGTCCAATATTCCCCACTGCTGCCTCCCGTAGGAGTCTGGGCCGTGTCTCAGTCCCAGTGTGGCGGATCATCCTCTCAGACCCGCTACAGATCGTCGCCTTGGTAGGCCTTTACCCCACCAACTAGCTAATCCGACTTAGGCTCATCTATTAGCGCAAGGTCCGAAGATCCCCTGCTTTCTCCCGTAGGACGTATGCGGTATTAGCATTCCTTTCGAAATGTTGTCCCCCACTAATAGGCAGATTCCTAAGCATTACTCACCCGTCCGCCGCTAAGATCAGTAGCAAGCTACCTCTCTCCGCTCGACTTGCATGTGTTAAGCCTGCCGCCAGCGTTCAATCTGAGCCATGATCAAACTCTTCAGTTAAAATCATTTTGTACCTTATTTAAAGACAAGGTACCAATTCTGGCTCATCAATTACTGACTTAAATTTCGCTCAAATAAACTTCGAGTAATTTAAACCAATCAATCAATGAAAATTATTTCGATTAATCAACCAGTAAAAATCCACACAAGTTGTTCTTCAATTCTCT